>CAXTJY010000610.1:0-2730 GCA_964244395.1 uncultured Rhodovarius sp. | reverse complement strand
CCGTAATTCTCGGCGATGTCGTCGGCCTCGTACTGCTCCAGGTTGTCGAGCGTGCCGCTGCGCCGCATCGCTGGCACCAGGGACCGTTCTGCCACCCGTACCAGGCGCAGCTCCAGCGCCGAAAGGTTGACGGTGGCCAGGCCGACCCGGGCCTGCTGACCGCGCGCCAGGATGTAGCGGGTGGAATCGAAGGCGATGCGCGGCGTCCGGTTCGGCATGGCCACCGGCACCCGCGTGTCGCGCGTCAGCCGTAGATCATCTTCGCCGGGCATGCCGGCGCGCAGCATCAGTTGCGTGGTGCGGCCGTGCGGCAGGCCAGCGACGCAGATCTGGCGCCCCTGCCGCGTCACCGACAGGCCGGGGATGGCGGGCTCGGCCCGCACCCAATCGGCGGGCTGCCAGTCGGTGCGTGGCGACGGCGCCACAGTGAAGCCGATGCAGGCGCTGGGGGGTTCGGCCTCCGCATCCGTGGTGACGCCGGACACCAGCACGCCGGCGGCACGCCGGGCATCGACCAGCATGGTGACGTAGCGCGCCTCGTTGGGTGCGCGCACCACCACCGCCTCCAGCACGCGCAACTGCTGCGGCAGGCGATCCATGCGCTGCAAGGCCTGCGCCATCAGCAGCAGCGAGGGGATTTCAGCTGTGCCGGCGGGCACCGCCATGAAGTTCAACCAGGCGGCCTGCAGGGCACGGGCATTCTCGGGCGGGGTGCGGGCGAGCTGGGCGCGGGCCAGCGACAGGTATTGTTCCGGCCGGGGCTCCGCCATGCCCAGGCGCTCCTCCCAGGCGGTGGCGGCCTGCGCCCAGTTGTTGGCGCGCTCGGCCGCTGTCGCGCGATTCTCCGCCGCGATCCGCTGCTGCGCCGTGCCGCCGGTGGGGAAGCGCGCTTGCAGGGTGGTGCGGTAAACCTCCGCGTCGTTCGCCACGCCGGGTAGGTCGGGCATCTGGGCCAGGGCGATGAACGGGAACAGCAGACATAGGAGCATGGCGACGCGGCGCATTGGCAATTCCTCAACCCTGTGCCGGCAGGATGGCACAGGGCGGGCCACGGGGTGAATGCCCCGTGAGCGCCGTCGCGAAAGCGTGCCTTAATACATTAAAATGGGTCCATCTTATGCACAAAAGAGTCGCAGGAAAGTGAAACAGGCTCCAAGTAGGGTCGGACCGCCTTGTAAGGCCGGCCGCAGGGTTTTGGCATCGAACATCGGGAAAAACTGCATGCTGCGTTCCGCCGCGTTTGCGATTGCCATGCTGGTACCAGGCTTGCTGTCTGCGCAGGGGACACCGCCCGCGGGGGGCGCACCGGGAATTCCGGTCACCACCGATCCGGCTCAGATCGGCGCGGCCCCCATCCAGATCGTGGCCAACGGCACGGTGCAGTCGGAGAGTGTGGTGACGATCCGGCCACGGGTGGACGGGCAGATCACCCAGCTGCATGTCGCCGAAGGGCAGTCGGTGCGGCGCGGGCAGCTGCTGTTCAACCTCGATGCGCGGCTGAATCAGGCGTTGCTCCTGCAGCAGGAAGCGCAGCTGCTTCGCGACCGGGCGCAGGCGACGCGGACCCAGCTGGATGCGGTGCGCTATCAAAGCCTGCGCGGCGAAAGCTTCGCCAGCCAGCAGCGCTTCGAGCAGGCGCAGGCCGACGCCGCCGCCGCAGCCGCCACGGTGCAGGCGACCCAGGCCTTGATCATGCAGACGCGGCTGAGCATCGAATTCGCCGCCATCACCGCCGAGGTCGATGGCCAGTTGGGGACGCTGCCGCTGCGCGTGGGCAATTTCGTGCGCCAGGCCGAGATCAACTCGATGGGCACGATCACCCAGACCAACCCGATCCTGGTGCAATTCAACGTGCCGGAGCGCTGGCTGCCCACCATCCGCGATGCGATGCGGGCGCAGACGCCGCCGCCGGTGCTGGTCACCGCCGATGGCGAGACCGGCCCGCCGGCCGAGGGCCGGCTGGTGTTCGTGGACAGCCAGGTCGATACGGCGACCGGCACCATCACCCTGAAGGGCCGGTTCGACAACGCCGACGCGCGGCTGCTGCCGGGCCAGTACGTGCAGGTTTCGGTGGTGGCGGCGGTGCAGGCCAACGCCATCTCGGTGGCCGGGCCTGCGGTGCAGACGGGACAGCAGGGCCGCTACATTTTCGTGGTGGCCGACGGCGTGGCCCGGCGCCGGCCGGTGACGCTGGAGCGGATGATCGGCGACCGCGCCATTGTCCGCGGGCAGATCGCCCAGGGTGAGCGCATCATCGTCGACGGCGCCCAACGGGTGACGGAGGGCGCGCGCATCGTCGAACGCGGCGCCACGCCGACGCCACCACAACGAGTGTCCGCCGTGGAGAGCCGCCCATGAACATCTCCGAACTGTGCATCCGTCGGCCGGTGATGACCTCGCTGCTGACCCTGGCGGCCGTGGTGGCCGGTGCCATCGCCTATACCAAGCTGCCGGTGGCCGCCGTGCCGCGGGTGGATTTTCCGGTCATCCAGGTCAACGCCACCTTCGCCGGCGCCAGCCCGGAGACGATGGCCACCTCGGTCGCGTTGCCGCTGGAGCGTGAGTTCAGCACCATCGCCGGTTTGGAGAGCATGAGCTCGACCTCCGGCCAGGACACGCTGAACCTGACCTTGCAGTTCCAGCTCGGCCGCAACATCGACAGCGCGGCGCAGGACGTGCAGGCGGCGATGACCCGCGCCCAGCGCCGCCTGCCGATCGAGATGACCATTC
>CAXTJY010000609.1:548-2733 GCA_964244395.1 uncultured Rhodovarius sp. | reverse complement strand
GCCGCCGACCGCACTTTGCAGGGCAATGACGCGCATCCGGCGGCTGATGTGGATGAACTCATCAACCTTGGTGAGAGAGTTATCCATGATCACAACTCCGGCGGCTGCGGTAGTAATGTCGCTGTTTTGTCCGATCGCCATGCCGACAGTGGCAGCCATCATGGCGGGAGCGTCGTTGATGCCGTCGCCAACGAAGGCGACGTGGTCATGGGCAGCAAGCGCGGCCAGCTTCTGCGCCGGCAGCAGGCCCCCGATGGCCGCCTCCACCCCCAGGGCGCGGCCGACGGCGGCGGTGGCAGCGGGGTGGTCGCCGCTCAGGATCATCGTCTCGATCCCCATGCGATGCAGCGCCTGGATCGCCTGGGCGCTGCCGGGCCGCAGCGTGTCGGCCACCAGCAGCAGGCCGGCCGGCGCGCCCTGCACGCCGACGAAGACGGGCGTGTGGCCGGCCGTGGCATGTTCGGCGGCCAGGGCCTCCAGCGCGGAGGGGTCGATGCCCTGGCCGGCCAGAAACGCTGCCGAGCCCACAGCCACGCGCAGCCCGTCGCAGTTCGCCGCCACCCCTGCCCCCACCGTCACCGTGAATTCCTCGGCCACCGGCGCATCCGGGCAGGCGTCGGCGATAGCGCGGGCGATGGGGTGTTCGCTGCGCGTCTCCACCGCGGCGGCCAGTGCCAACAGCCGGTCGGCGGTGAACCCCGGCTGCGGCAAAGTGGCGACCAGCGCCGGCCGGCCCTCGGTCAGCGTGCCGGTCTTGTCGAAAGCGACCATGCGGGTCGCGGCCAGGCGCTGCATCGCCTCGCCATGGCGGAACAGCACGCCCAGCGCCGCCGCGCGGCCCGTGCCCACCATGATGGCGGTGGGCGTCGCCAGGCCCATGGCACAAGGGCAGGCGATGATCAGCACCGCCACCGCATGCGTCAGCGCCACCGCGGCCGAAGCGCCTAGGGTAAGCCAGATCAGCAGGGTCGCCGCCGCGATCGCCAGCACCGCCGGCACGAACCAGCGGGTGATGCGGTCCACCAGCGCCTGGATCGGCAGCCTGGCATCCTGCGCCTGCTCGACCATGCGGATGATGCCGGCCAGCAGCGTCTGGTCACCCAGCCGGTCCACCCGAATGGTCAGCGCGCCGGCCTGGTTCACGCTGCCGCCCAGCAGCGGGTCACCCGGCACGCGGGCCACGGGGATGGGCTCGCCGGTGAACATCGACTGGTCGAGATGCGACTGGCCTTCCACCACCGTGCCGTCGGTCGGCACCCGCTCGCCGGGTCGGATGAACAACAAATCGCCGACGGCCAGTTCGGCGATAGGCAAGTCCCGCCCATCCGCCAGCCGGGCGGTAGCGGGGGCCAGCCGGGCCAGGGCCTCGATGGCGCCGGAGGCACGGCCGCGCGCCCGCGCCTCCAGCCAGCGGCCCAGCAGCACCAGAGCCACGATCACACCGGCGGATTCGAAATACAGCGGCCCGCCGGTAGCGAGGGAGACCAGCGAGAACGACCACGCCGCGCCGGCGCCGATGGCAACCAGCGCATTCATGTCCGGCGTCCGATGCGCCAGCGAGGCCGCGCCGAGCCGGAAGAACCGCAAGCCGGGACCGAACAGGATGGCAGTGGCCAAAGCTGCTGCGCTGACGCCGCTGCCCGGGACGGCATGGCCCAGCAGATGGCCGCTGCCTTCGATGGCCATCAACGCGGTCGCGCCGGCCAATGCCCAGGCCGCGGCGCGCCCCAGTGTCCGCCGCTCGGTGGCGCGGGCCGCGCTGCGCTCTTCCGGCCGGATATGCGGCCGTGCCTCGAAGCCTGCCTCCTCGACCGCCTGCAGCAGGGCGGGCAGAGCGGCGCTGCCGGTGATCTCGGCCCGCTCCGTCGCCAGGTTGACATGCGCCTCGTCGACGCCTGGGACCGCGCGCAGCGCGCGGGCGACGCGCCCGGTGCAGGAGGCGCAGCTCATGCCCTGGATGGAGAGTTGGGTGGTCATGTCGCTCCAAATGGGCTTTGCCATCCTTGGAAGGTCAAGGGCTTGACCGCCGCCGCCCGCATACTTTGATGTCACGTATGGCCCAGATCGCCCTGACCCTGCCCGACATGCATTGCGACGGCTGCATCGGCGCCGTCACCCGCATCGCGCGGCGGCTCGATCCGGCGGCTCAGGTCAGCGCCGACCTCGCCGCGCGCAGCGTGATGGT
>CAXTJY010000609.1:0-538 GCA_964244395.1 uncultured Rhodovarius sp. | reverse complement strand
TATGATGGCCGGCCGGCTGGAGGAGCCGGCGCTGCGCGCCGCCCTGGCCAAGGGTGGATTTCCGCCGGCCTGACCGGGGCATGGGCCAGACTTGCTCCAGCCATCTGCAAACGCCCTCCCGCCCTCATCCTGAATAGTCTGGCCGGCCAGCCACCAGCGTCACCCGCATGGCAGCCAACACCGCCCGCGGCAGCCCCGGCCCTGTCCGTTTCGCCCAGCTTTGCTACCGTGTGGGAAATCCGCCCGAGGAACCCATGCCGCAACTCGCCGACCGCCTGAACGACGTCAAGATGTCCGCCTCCACTGTGATGAGCGCCAAGGCCCGCGCCCTGGCCGCCCAGGGCATCAAGGTCATTGCGTTGAGCGTGGGCGAGCCCGACTTCGCCACCCCCGCCCACGCCATCGAGGCGGCGCACCAAGCCGCGCTGGACGGCCAGACCAAGTATCCGGCGCAGGACGGCACGCCGGCGCTGAAGGCCGCGGTGCAGCGCAAGTTTAAGCGCGACAACAAGCTGGACTACGCGCTGGACGAGATCAT
>CAXTJY010000608.1:0-2733 GCA_964244395.1 uncultured Rhodovarius sp. | reverse complement strand
AGGTAGCCGGACGGCTTGCCCTCGATGAAGGTAGAGTTGGCGAACAGCGCGGTCGCCAGCGGCTGCAACGCCAGTGACAGGCGCAGCTTCTCTGCCATGTCGGCCTCGTCGCCGAAGTCCAGATTCACCTGCACCGTGCAGGTGCGCAGCATCATGTCGAGTCCGCGGCTGCCGCGGGTGGGCATGTAGCGCCGCATGATGGCGTAGCGCGACTTCGGCATCCACGAGATCTGGTCGCGCCTTGCGGTGGGGTGAAAGCCCAGCGGCGCGAAGCCCAGGCCAAGCGGACCGGCCACCTCATGCACATCGCGCAAGTGCGCGCGCAACTCGGCGTCGGCGGCGTGCAGGTCGGGCATCATGCCGCCGGAGAGCTCGAACTGGCCGCCGGGCTCCAGGCTGACGGAGGCGCCGAAGCCTTTCAGACCGATGATGTTGCCGGCATCCAGGATCGGCTCCCAGCCTTTGGCCGCAATGCCTTCCAGCATCGCCTTGATGCCGCCAGGCGCATAGGCCGCGGGCGCCAGGGTGGCGCGGTGGAAGCCGAATTTCTCGTGCTCCGTGCCAATGGTCCAGGCATCGCGCGGCTTGCTGCCGGCGGCGAACCAGTCGGCCAACTGGCGCGCATTTACGATCGGCGTGGGATCGGCCTCACCGGGGTTGGACATGGCTGGGCCTTTTGTCTCGAAAACGTTGTTACTCGGCCCAGTCCCCGGCGAGCGCCTGAAGCGCCGCCAGCCCCGCCACCGCGGCCGTCTCGGCCCGCAGGATGCGGGGGCCGAGGCGACACAGCGATACAAAGGGCCGGGCGGCGAGATCGTCAAGTTCGGCCGGCGTGAAGCCGCCCTCGGGACCGACCAGGAAGGCGCGGGCGCTGCCAGTTATGGGGGGTGCGGCGCGGCGCTCTGCCGCCACCAATAAGGGCTCGCCCGGCCAGGAATCCAGCACGACATGCAACGGAAGCGCGGCGTCCATGCGCGGCACGCCGAGCCGCTCACACTGCTCGGAAGCGCCGCGGGCAATGGCGGCGAGTCGCTCGACATTGGCGTGCGCGGCCACGGCGCGGTGGGTGAGGACGGGCTGAATGCGGGTAACGCCGAGCTCCGTGGCTTTCTCGACCACCCAATCCATGGCATCGCGCTTCAGCGCAGCGACCAGCAGGGTGAGGGAAGGCTCGGCGACGGGCGCGCGAAGCCGGGCACCGACGCGAAAGCTGCCACGGTCCTTGCGCAACGCCACCACGGCGGCGGTGAACTCCCCGTCGCGGGCATTGAACAGGTGGGCGGTGTCGCCCGGCCCGCGGCGCAGCACCGTACCCAGGTGATGCGCCTGGGCTGGGGTGGCGGCGATCTCTGCGCCCTCGGCCAGCTCGTGGTCGCAATACACGCGGGGGATGGACATGGCGGCCCCCATCCCGGATTCATCGGCGCCATGCAAGGCTTTACCGACATCCGGGCGGGCGGCTGGGTAGCGCGGCTGCCGGCTTCGGCGCGGCCCTACGCGCTGCTGATGCGGCTGGACCGGCCGATCGGCGCCTGGCTGCTGTTCCTTCCAGGGCTGTGGGCGATCACTTTGGCAGCGCCGAACTGGCGCACCGGGCTGTGGCTGGCAGTGCTGTTCGGGGTTGGCGCCGTGACGATGCGCGGCGCCGGCTGCGTGGTGAACGATTTGTGGGACCGCAAGCTGGACCGGATGGTGGAGCGCACCCGCGGTCGCCCCCTGGCCTCGGGGGCGGTGACGCCGATGCAGGCGCTGTGGTTCCTGGCCGGGCTGTGCTGCATGGGCCTCTCGGTCCTGCTGCAGCTGAACGGCCTATCGGTGGCGCTGGGCGTTTTGTCGCTGCTACCGGTGGTGCTCTACCCGCTCGCCAAGCGCGTCACCGACTACCCGCAGGCGGTGCTGGGCGTGACTTTCGGCTGGGGTGCCACGCTGGGCTATGCCGCCGCCGCGGGACGCTGGGACGGCACCGCGCTTTTACTGCACCTCGCCGCTTTCTGTTGGATCCTGGGCTACGACACGATCTACGCGCATCAGGACCGCGAGGACGACGCGGCGATAGGCGTCCGTTCCACGGCGCGCCGCTTCGCGCGAACCACGCGGCCCTTTCTGGTGGGCTGCTACGGCGCGGTGGTGCTGTTCCTGGCAGCGGTGGGCGTCTCGGCCGGGCTGGGTTGGATGTATTTCGTGGCGTTGACGCTGCCGGCGGGCATGCTGGCGTGGCAGGTAGGCGCGCTGGACGTGGACGACCAGGAGGGCTGCCTGCGGCTGTTCCGCGCCAATCGCGAGGTAGGGCTGGCCATCGCGGTGGCCCTGCTGATCGGGCGCTGGTGACGCCCCCGTTCCTGATTGGCGATGCGACCCACGCCTTCATCAGGGCCAACACCGCCCTGGCCCGCGATGCCTTCGTGCCGGAGATCGAACTACACCTGGCGACGGAAATCACCCCGATCTGGCAGGCCACCGAGGCCTGGCTTGAGGCCCACGGGGTGGCGCCGCCCTTTTGGGCCTTCGCCTGGCCTGGCGGCCTGGCGCTGGCGCGGCTGTTGCTGGACCGCCCGGCGCTCGTGCGCGGCCTGCGGGTGCTGGACTTTGCCAGCGGCTGCGGCATCGGCGCCATCGCCGCCGCCATGGCTGGCGCCACGGTCGAGGCCTGCGAGATCGATCCGTTGGCGGTGGCGGCGACGCGGCTCAACGCGGCGCATAACGGCATGGCGGTGGAGGCCCTGCACGCCGATT
>CAXTJY010000607.1:0-2734 GCA_964244395.1 uncultured Rhodovarius sp. | reverse complement strand
GTTCAGCCCCAGCCCGCGCCACGCCACCTGTCGAAGGTTGGCGATGGTCAGCGTCACGTCGCGGCCCAGCACGTTGACGGTGATCTCGTCACCGGGACCCACGCCCCAGCCGGCGGCGATCTGCGCGTCGAACGACACCAGCGGCGGGCCGCGATAGTCCTCCGCCCACCAGCTGCCCGCCACAAGCCGCGTGTCCGCCGGCATCGGCCCGGTATAGGTCAGGCCGCGATCGCCATTCAGCGCCCAAGCGGTGTCGGGCGAGACGCGCATCTGGTCCGCCGGCACCCCCTTCACTGCCACCACGCGGGCGCGCAGGCTCGGCACCCGACGCATCTCGGTCACCGCCGGGTTACCGCGCAACAGCGCGTCGAACGCCGGCACCTGGGCCGGCTGGATGTCGATGAAGAAGAAGTTGGGCGCGGCGCCAGGCAATTCGCTGGTGATGGCGCGGGTCAGGTTGCCCTGGATCTGCGCGATGGCGGTCAGCGTGGTCAGCCCGATGCCCAGCGCCACCACCATGATCGGCGTCGGCGCGCCGGGCCGGTGCAGATTGGCCAGCCCCAGCCGCCAGGAGGGCCGGCGCAGGCGCGGCAGCCGCCGCACCAGCGCCATCAGACCGGTCGCCCCCAGCCGGAACAGCGCCAGCGCTGCCGCGGCACCGAGGCAGAACCACAACGCGAACATCGGCTGCTCGGCCGTCAGCACCACCAACGCGATCAGCGCCAGCACCGCCATCGCGTTCAGCGCCACCAGCGGCCAGCGCGGCCAGGCGCGCGCCGGGGCGAAACTGTCGCGGAACAGCGCGGCACCCGGTATCTCGCGCGCCCGGCCCAGCGGCCACAGCGAGAAAGCCAGCGCCGTCAGCAACCCATACAGCGCAGCCAGCCCCAGCGGCCCCCAATAGGGCACCAGCACCGCCGGCACCGGCAACACGCCCGACAACGCCCGCGCCGCCAGCGCCGTCAGCCCGAAGCCGGCCACCAGCCCGATCACCGTGCCCAGTACCGCCAACGCCAGCACCTGCCACAGATAGGTGGCGAAGATGGCGCCGGCGGGGGCGCCCAGGCAGCGCAGCGTGGCGATCGTCCGCCCGCGCGCTTCCAGCCAGGCCCGCACCCCGGTGGCCACGCCGATGCCGCCGACCAGCAGCGCCGTCAGCCCGGCCAGGGTCAGGAAGGACGCCGCCCGATCCAGGAAGCGGCTCACCCCGGGCTCGGCCTGGCTGGCCATGCGCAGCCGCCACGTCGCCTGCGGGAAGGCCTCCCGCAACTCCCGCGTGAAGCGCACGGTGTCGGCGCGCTCGGGCAGGCGGAAGCGCACCTCGTTGTTGATCATGCTGCCGGGCTGGGCGAGCTGCGTCGCGGCCAGATCGTCCAGCCGGATCATCGCCCGCGGCCCGAAGATGGTCGGCGAGGCCACCTTGTCTGGCTCCTCGGCGATGGTAGCAGTCAGCCGCAGCCGTGCCTCACCCAGTCGCAGCTCGTCGCCGATGCGCAGGCCCAGCCGTTCCATCACCGAGGGCTCGACGGCGACGGTGCCGCGTTCCAGCGTCCCCGGCTCCAAGCGCAGCGCGCCGTAGAGCGGGTAGGCCTGGTCGACCAATTTGAGCTCCACCAGGGTACGCTCGCCGGACGGTGCCACCAACATGGCCCGCGTCATGAGGATAGTGGAGGCGGTGGCGCCACGGCTCGTCGCCCAGGCCACCGCTTCCGACGGCACGGGCTGGTAGCCGGCGCGGATCTCGAAATCACCGCCCAGCAGCCGCGCGCCATCGGCCTGCAAGCCAGCCTGGATCGATGCCCGCAGCGACCCTACCGCGGCAATCGCCGCCACCCCCAGCGCCAGGCAGGCCAGCACGATGCGCAAGCCACGGGTCCCGCCGCGCAACTCCCGTCGCGCTAATTTCAAACCCAGCCAGAGGTTGTTCATTTCGCCAGCACCAGGGCTTCGTCGGCGACCAGTCGGCCGTCCTCCATCCGCAGCACCCTATCGCAGCGCGCCGCCAGCGCCGGGTCGTGCGTGATGAGCACCAGCGTGGTGCCGTGCCGCTCCCGCAGGTCGAACAGCAGTTCCATCACCTGCGCGCCCGTCGCGCGGTCCAGGTTGCCGGTCGGCTCATCGGCCAGGATCAGCTTCGGCAGGGCCACGAAGGCGCGCGCCACCGCCACCCGCTGCTGCTCGCCGCCCGAAAGCTGTCCGGGATAATGGCCGATGCGATGCCCGAGCCCGACCGAGACCAGCGCCGCCTCGGCGCGGTCGAAGGCCTGCGGGTCGCCGGCGAACTCCAGCGGCATCGCCACATTCTCCAGCGCCGTCATCGTCGGCACCAGGTGAAAGCTCTGGAAGACGATGCCGACCTCGTCGCGCCGGAAGCGGGCCAACGCATCCTCATCCATCCCGGCCAGCGCATGGCCGGCCACGGTCAGCGTGCCCCCCGTCGCCCGGTCCAGCCCGGCCAGCAGCATCAGCAGCGACGTCTTGCCCGACCCCGAAGGCCCGACCACCCCCACCACCTCCGAAGCGCCGATCCGCAGATCGACACCTTTCAGGATGTTGACGCGCCCCGCCGCCCCCACCACTTCGAATTGCAGGCCGTGCGCCACTATAAGAGCGCTTTGCGCCGGCAGGGCGGGAGTTTGTGGCGAAATGTCCATGGTGTTGCGATATGGGCGCCGCGCCGCGCTGGGAAAGGCCGCTGTGGGTTTCGGCGTGTTACCGGGACTGGCGCAAACGC
>CAXTJY010000606.1:0-2734 GCA_964244395.1 uncultured Rhodovarius sp. | reverse complement strand
CGGTGAGCAACAACTGGCGCGGCTTCAACGACCCGCGCTTCGACGCGATGGTGGCCGAGGCACGCAACGCCTTCGACCCCGCGGCGCGCGATGCGGCGCTGGCCCGTCTGCACGCGGCGGGGGTGGACGAGGCGCTGTTCATCTGGATCGCGCATGACGTGGCACCGCGGGCGATGAGTCCGCGGGTGCGCGGGTATGTGCAGCCGCAGAGTTGGTTTGTGGATTTGCGGCTGCCCTATGTGCAGTAGCGCCCCCTCCGTCGTGCCCGGGCTCGACCCGGCCATCTCCCAAAGGTTGTGCGCAGCGCGTGAGGAGATGCCCGGGTCAAGCCCGGGCACGACGGGGAAGTAGATGTTTTTCTACCTCATCCGCCGCCTGATCTACGCCATCCCCATCGCCCTCGCGGTCGGCTTCGTCTGCTTCATGCTCGTCCAGATCGCGCCCGGGGACCCGATCAACGCCATCGTCCCGCCGGATGCGCCGCAGGACGTGGTCGAGCAGGTCCGCCGCGACTACGGGCTCGACAAGCCACTCCCCGTCCAGTTCGGCATCTGGTTGCTCAAGGTGGTGCAGGGCGACCTCGGCCGCTCCCTCGCCACCGGCCGACCGGTGTGGTCCGACCTGCATTCGGCCATCGGCAACACGCTGATGCTGGCCTTCTCCGCCTCCATGCTCGGCTTCATCATGGGCTGCGTGCTGGGCGGCCTGGCCGGCACCTTCCGCGGCTCCATCCTCGACCGCATCGCCACCACCATCGCCGTCGCCGGCGTCTCCGTGCCGCATTACTGGCTCGGCATGGTGATGGTCATCATCTTCTCGGTCCAGCTGAACTGGCTGCCCGCGATGGGCGCCGGCCCCGGCGGCAGCGCCGACTGGCTGTGGAACTGGGAGCACATCCAGCACCTCGTCCTGCCCTCCATCACCCTGGCCGTCATCCCCATGGGCATCGTCACCCGCACCGTGCGCGGCATCGTGGCCGAAATCATGAACCAGGAATTCGTCGTCGCCCTGCGCGGCAAGGGGCTGACCGGCTGGGGTGTCTTTCTGCACGTCGTGAAGAACGCGGCGCCCAACGTGCTGGCGGTGCTGGGCCTGCAGCTCGGCTACCTGATGGGCGGCTCCATCCTGGTCGAAACGGTGTTCTCCTGGCCTGGCACCGGGCTCCTGCTGAACAGCGCCATCTTCCAGCGCGACCTGCCGGTGCTGCAAGGCACCATCCTGGTGCTGAGCCTGTTCTTCGTGGCCCTCAACCTGCTGGTCGACCTGGTCCAGACGGCGCTCGACCCGCGGATCAAGCGCGCATGAGCCGACCATTCACCGAAGCCTACATCGCCGCCTTCACCGCGAAGGACATCGACGCGGTCGGCCGCCTGTTGGCCGACGATGTCGCCCTGGAAGATCCGGTCGTGAAGCGCCTCGAGGGCAAGCCGGCCGTGCTTGCCGCCGTCGCCAACATCTTTGCGTCCTGCGCCTCATTGGCCTTCCGCGCCAAGAACATCTTCGTCGACGGCGACGTCAGCATCATCGAGTTCACTCTCGACCTGGACGCTACCCACCTCGAAGGCGCCGACATCATCGTCTGGCGCGACGGCCGCATCGCCGAGCTCCGCGCCTATCTCGACATCCCGAAAGGCTGACCGGCATGAGCAGCGCCACCGCCGCCGAGGCCGAGCTGGCCGTCCAGGCCCGCCAGGTAGCACAGGCGTCCGATGGCTATTGGAAGGGCGTGTTCCGCCGGGTGCGGCGTGACCCCGTCACCATCGCCTGCTCGCTGGTCCTGCTGCTGATGTTCCTGGCCATCGTCTTCGCACCCTGGATCGCCCCGCACGACCCTTATCAGGGCAGCATGATCCGTCGGCTGCGGCCGCTGGGCACACCCAACTACCCGCTGGGCACGGACGAGCTGGGCCGTGACATCGTCACCCGCCTTCTGTTCGGCGGCCGGCTGTCCTGGTTCATGGGCATCGTGCCGGTGGCCTTCGCCTTCGTGCTCGGCACCTTCCTGGGCGTGCTGGCGGGCTTTGCCGGCGGCAAGACGAACATGGCCATCATGCGGGTGACGGACGTGTTCTATGCCTTCCCGTCCGTGCTGCTGGCCGTCGCCATCTCGGGCGCGCTGGGCGCCGGCATCATGAATGCCATCTTCGCCCTGACGCTGGTCTTCGTGCCCCCCATCATCCGGGTGGCGGAAAGCGTGACGCAAGGCGTGCGCAATTTGGATTTCGTGGACGCCGCGCGCGCGTCGGGCGCCAGCGCCTTCACCGTGGTGCGGGTCCACGTGCTGGGCAACGTGCTGGGGCCGATCTTCATCTACGCCACCTCGCTGATCTCCGTGTGCATGATCCTCGCCTCCGGCCTCTCCTTCCTCGGCCTCGGCACCCGGCCGCCGGAAGCGGAGTGGGGGCTGATGCTGAACACGTTGCGCACCGCCATCTACGTGCAACCAGGGGTCGCGGTGCTACCCGGCGCGTGCATCTTCGTCACTTCCATCTGCTTCAACCTGGTCAGCGACGGACTGCGGCAGGCGATGGACGTGAAGAGCTGAGGGATGCGACGCCGCACCCTGCTGGCGGCGCTGCCGGTCGCCGCCACGGCGCAGGAGCGCCGGCCGCTTCGCATCCTCATCGGCTTCCCGCCCGGTAGCGGCATCGACCTGATGACCCGGCTGATCGCCGAGCGCCTGCCCGCCCGCCTCGGCGGCCGCCCCGTCATCGTGGAGAACCGTCCCGGCGCC
>CAXTJY010000605.1:0-2766 GCA_964244395.1 uncultured Rhodovarius sp. | reverse complement strand
CGTTACGAGGGCCGCACCTTCAAGCGCATCGGCACCGGCGCCGAGGCGCCCGCGCGCATCCTGGGCATCGTGCAGGATGGCCGGATCGTGCCGACGGACCGACGGCAGAAGGGCCAATGGGCGGTCTCGGGCGAGGCGCGCGAGGGCGACATCGTGCTGGCCGAGCCGGTGCCGGATCAGGGCGGCCGGCATTTCGGGCCGAAGCCGGCGCGGGTGACTGAGGTGCTGGGGCGGATGGGGGAGGCGAAGTCGGTCTCGCTGATCTGCATCCACGCGCATGGCATCCCGACTGAATTTCCCCCCGAGGCGGTGAGCCAGGCGGAGCGGGCAAAGGCCACGCCGCTGGGCTCGCGCGAGGACCTTCGCGCCCTGCCGCTGGTGACCATCGATGGGGAGGATGCGCGGGACTTCGACGACGCCGTCTTCGCCGAGGCGGATGGCGAAGGTTGGCGGGTGATCGTGGCCATCGCCGATGTGGCGCATTACGTGCCGCCCGGCAGCGGGCTGGACCGCGAGGCGCGACGGCGGGGCAATAGCGTGTACTTCCCGGACCGGGTGGTGCCGATGCTGCCGGAGGCACTGTCCAACGGCTGGTGCAGCCTGCGGCCGGAGGAGGATCGCGGCTGCCTGTTCGTCGAGATGCGGTTCGACGCGCAGGGCGACAAACTGAGCCATCGCTTCGGCCGTGGGCTGATGCGCAGCATGGCGCGGCTGACCTATGAGGCGGCGCAGGCGGCGCGCGATGCGGGCGAGGAGCCGGCGGGGCTTCCGGCGGGGCATATGGCGCGGCTGTACGGCGCCTTTGCTGCCCTGCTCGGCGCGCGCGGGCGGCGCGGCACGCTGGAGCTGGATATCCCCGAGCGGCGGGTGGTGCTGAGTGCCGAGGGCCAGGTCATCGGCGTGGCACCGCGGCCGCGCCTCGACAGTCACAAGCTGATCGAGGAGTTCATGATCGCGGCCAACGTCTGCGCGGCGGAGGCGCTGGAGCGGCTGGTGCAGCCGACGATGTATCGTATCCACGACCGGCCGTCGGACCAGAAGCTGGAGGGGCTGCGGCAGTTCCTGCAGCAATTCGGCATCAGCATGCCGCCAGGCAACCAGCTGCACCCGCGCAATTTCAGCCATGTGCTGGAGATGGTGCGCGGCGCGCCGCATGAGCGGCTGGTCAACGAGACGGTGCTGCGCAGCCAGAGCCAGGCGGCGTATGCGCCGGACAATATCGGCCATTTTGGGCTGGCGCTGGCGCGCTACGCGCATTTCACCAGCCCGATCCGGCGCTATGCGGATCTGATGGTGCACCGGGCGCTGATTCGCGGGCTCAAGCTGGGGCGGGACGGGATCACCGAGGCGGAGGCCGGGGCGATGCCGGAAATCGCCGAGGGCATCACCGCCACGGAGCGCCGCGCCGCCGCCGCCGAGCGCGATGCTGTGGACCGCTATATGGCCGCCTTCATGGCGGACCGGGTGGGCGAGGTCTTTCCGGCGCGGATTTCCGGCGTGACGCGCTTCGGCCTGTTCGTGGCGGTGGACGAGACGGGCGCGCAGGGCATGATCCCCTTCTCAGCCCTCCCGGATGACCGGTGGGAGGAAGTGGAGGGCCAACACACCCTGATGGGCCGCCGCACCGGCATGCGCTTCACCCTGGGCGATGCGGTGGAGGTGGCGCTGCGCGACTCCAATGGGATGACCGGCAGCCTGCAGTTCAGCCTGCGCCAAGGGGCGGAGCGCAAGCCTTCGCAGGGGCCGCACCGGCATCGCGGAAAACCACGCCGGGGTTGACCTGAGCGCCCGGCACGCTAAGCAGTTCGCTTCGCCCGTGGGTCGCCGCCCGCGGCAATCCCCTTTTGCCCAGAGACGAGCACCATGGCCAAGTCCAATACCATCCAGATCAAGCTGATTTCCAGCGCCGAGACCGGCCATTTCTACGTGACGAAGAAAAACACGCGGACGGCGACCGGCAAGCTGGAACTGAAGAAGTATGACCCGGTGGTGCGCAAGCACGTCGTGTATAAGGAAGGCAAGATTAAGTAGGACGGCCCGTAACCGTCATGGCCGGACTTGATCCGGCCATCTTCTCGGCCTTTGGGCGTGCCTTGCGTCAATGAGATGGCCGGGTCAAGCCTGGCCATGACGTAGGAGGCGCTGCGCCCCGATGTCGGGGCGCAGCCTTCCCGCCGCACACTACCCCGCAGTCACCGGCTGAAACTCCGCTGCCTCGGCCATGCGCACGCAGTTCCGTCCATCCGCCTTGGCACGGTACAGCGCCGCATCCGCTGCTCCGATCACGCTATCGGTATTGCTGCCGGCAGGCGCCACCGCCACGCCCACGCTGCATGTCGCCGTGATCTGGATCAGCCCGAGCTGCATGGGCGTGCCGCCCACCGCCTCCCGCAGCCTGTCCGCCACCAGCGCGGTGTATTCAGCTGGCGCACCCGCCAGCACCACCAGGAACTCCTCGCCGCCCCAGCGCGCCACCACATCAGCGGCGCGCAGGGCGGCGCGGATGCGGTTGGCCACCTCGCGCAGCGCGGCGTCGCCCACATTGTGGCCGTGCGTGTCGTTGATCGGCTTGAACCGGTCCAGATCGACCAGCAGCACCGAAGCCTCGCCGTTGCGCAGCAGCCCATCGAGGTGGCGGCGCACGTAGCGGCGGTTGCGCAAACCGGTCAGCGGGTCGGTCACCGCCATTTCCAGGCTTCGGTCCAGCTCGGCCCGCAACCGGTCCTGGTAGCGCTTGCGGCGGATCTGGTTGCGGGCGCGGGCCCG
>CAXTJY010000604.1:0-2770 GCA_964244395.1 uncultured Rhodovarius sp. | reverse complement strand
CAGCCGAACCGGGATGCGCTTGGCCTCCTCCACATGGGTCAGACCGCCATTGGAGAGCATGAGAAAGAGCGGCGCCGCGATGCCCAGCGCCGCGATGTCCCGCGCCAGCCGGTCGAGGTAGGTCACCGCCAGCGGCTTCACATAGGCGTTGGCGACGGTGGTGGAGAGCCGGTCGTATTCGCGAATCTGCGGCGAGACCTCCGACGACAGCGACAGGTGTAGCGATGGATGCCGCGCCGCGATCAGCGACGCCGCGCGCTGCTCATGCGCGGGGTTCGCGTAGGCGTGCAGGAAACCGATGGCAAGTGAAACGATGCCCGCCTCCACAAGCTGGTCGGCGGCGGCCAGTACCATCGCCTCGTCCAGCGGGATTTCGACCTGGCCGTCCGGGCCCAGCCGTTCGCGCGCCTCCAGCCGGTACGCCCGTCGCACCAGCGGCGCCGGTAGCGGTAGGAACAGGTCGTAGATCTCGTATTTCCGCTCATGGCCGATTTCGAGGATGTCGCGGAAGCCCTCGGTGGTCAGCAAGCCCGTGGCGGCGCCCTTGCGTTCGATCAGCGCGTTGGTCAGCAAAGTGGTGGCGTGCACCACACGGGTGATGGCGGCGGGCGGGACGGCCTCGCGCGCCAGCAATTGTCGGATGCCCGACAGCACGCCGATTTCGGGGGCGGCCGGCGTTGTCAGCTCCTTATGTGCGGAAAAGCGGCCGGTGATGGGGTCGTGCAGCACCAGGTCGGTGAAGGTGCCGCCGATATCGATGGCCAGTGCGTGGGTGGCGGTCATGCCACGCCGTCCATCAAGTCGGCCGCCACCAGCGCGGCATCACGCTCGCCCGGCGGGCCATGGCCGCCGCCGCCCGGGGTGCGCATTTCCACCGTGCCGCCGGGGGGCACGACGTGCTGGCGCTTAGGGTCCACGTGCTCGCCATTCACCAGCACGGCGCCGGGCGCGCCGGGCATGCCGCCGGCCAGGCCAGGCGCGGCCGAGCCTGGTTGAGTGCGCTCGGCAAGAAAGGTGACGGCTATGGGCTGGTCGGAGCGGCTTTCGTACAGCGTCTCCTGCCCCGTGCCGCCGCGATGCGCCCCTGCCCCGCCCGCACCCTCGCGCAGCCGCCGGTAGCGCACGCGCCACGGGGCCGACTGTTCGATGGTTTCGACCGAGGCCGCTGAGACGTTGGAGGGCCAGCTCAGCACATTGGCGCCGTCCCGCCCCGCGCTGGCGCCGTAGCCGCCGTTGATGAACAGCGCATTGGCGATGGGGGTGCCGTCGGCGCGGAAGCCGGAGAACCCGAGGCACCACAACGGCGAGCCGACGCCGGCCACGACCTTGTCGGGCAGCACGTCGGCCAGCGCGGCCAGCACCAGAGCGGGCAGGAAGTGCCCGGTCAGCGCACGTGCGCCGCCGGCGGCGGGGTGCTTCGAGTTGAGGATCGACCCTTCCGGCGCGGTGACGGTGAGCGGCGCAAAGGCGCCTTCGTTGTTCGGCACAGCCGGGCACAGCACCGCCTTCACCGCGAAAGCCGTGTAGGCGAAAGTATAGGCCAGACAGACATTGATCGCCCGCGGAACCTGGGCGTGCGAGCCGGCGTAATCGCAAATGACCGAATCGCCAGCCACGGTCAGCGCCAGCTTCAGCAGCAGCGGCTCCTCCAGCCCATCGGTCAGCAGCTCGGCGCGATACACCCCGTCCGGCACCGCGGCGATGGCTGCGCGGGTAGCGGCCTCGGAGCGGGACTGGATCTCCTGCGCCAGGGCCGCCAGGTCCACCATGCCATGCTCGACCAGCAGGTCGCGCAGGCGGCGCTCCATCAGGTCCAGCGCAGTGAATTGCGCGTGCAGATCGCCCAGCACTTGGTCCGGCACCCGCGTGTTTTGCCGCAGCAGGCGCATCAGGGTGGCATCCGGGACGCCGGCCGAGATCGCCTTCATCGGCGGGATTTGCAGCCCTTCCTCGAACACATCCCGCGCCTCGGCCGAGCGGATGCGGCCGCCGATATCCGGAGAATGGGCCACCGAACCGGCGAACCCCACCAGCCGGCCGCCGGAGAAGATCGGCTTGGCCACGCTGATATCCGGCAAATGGCCTGTGGCCATCCAGATGTCGTTGGTGATCAGCACATCGCCCGGCTGTAGCGTCTCCGGCGGGAATTCGCGAAGGAAATGGCGAATAGTGTTGGGCAGGGTGCACAGGAAGCTGGGCACGCTGTCCGTCGCCTGCACCACCGAACGGCCCTCGGCATCAGTCAGCACGCAGCCGAAATCATGGCTTTCGCGCACCACGGTGGAGAAGGAGGAGCGCAGCAGCGTGGCCGCCGCCTCGTCCACGATGGAGACCAGGCGGGTCCAGAGCAATTCAAGAAGAACGGGGTCGAACATCAGTCCAGCCTTATATCGGCGGCCCGCACCACGCGAGACCACTTGGCCGTTTCGGCGCCGAGAAAGGCGCGGGATTCCGGCAGCGTGGCACCCACCGGCGTGGCGCCGAGCTGGATGAAGCGGTCGCGCAGCGTCGGCTCGGCCAGAACGGCGCGCAGGTCGGCGTTCAAACTTTCCAGCAGTGGCGGCGGCGTGCTGGCGGGGGCCGCGATGGTGAACCAGGCGGTGGCGACGTAGTCCGGCACGCCGGCCTCCGCTGCGGTCGGCACATCGGGCAAAGAGGCGACGCGCTGCGCCGAGGTCACTGCCAGCGGCCGCACTCGGCCGTCCCGCGCCACTGGCGGGATGGTGGGCAGGTTCTCGAACATGGACTGGATGTTGCCGGCCATCAGGTC
>CAXTJY010000603.1:0-2770 GCA_964244395.1 uncultured Rhodovarius sp. | reverse complement strand
TGGCGCTGCGGAACCTGCCTGTCGACTTTCGGCTGGTGCCCGGCATGCCGGTGACTTCGGACGTCATCGTGGGCAATCACACCATCCTGGGTTCTTTTCTCGAACGAATCCTGCCGCGGCTGCAGGAGGGTATGCGCGAACCGTGAGAAGGCCTCGGCGGTCAGATCTCCGAGAACATCGCAGCCGTCGGTCTGAATCGGGTGATTGGCTGACTGTGAGTGCTCACTAACCGTAAGAATTTGGAGGCAGATTTGAGCGTTGATCATGGCGCGGTGCTCGAAGCGCTGGCTCATCAACTTGCGGATGCCGTAGCGAAGGGAGATCGATCTGAAGCGGAAACTCTGGTTCGGAAGGCCGCTCCTCATCTCTGGCCGACCGCTTTATTTTTGGAGCGCTGGGCTGCCTCCGATCTGCAGGACGAAGACTTCACCGCGGCGCGCGACAAGCTTTCCCTGTTGCTGACCCTCAGGCCCGATGTGGCAGGCTTTCGCCGCCTGTATGTGAATGCCGTGATGCAGCTGGGTGATGCCGATGCGGTGTACACCGAGTTGGCCAAATTCGACCTCGCGGCTTTGCCGTTCGAACACCTTCACTGGCAGATCATGACGCTCATCCACATGGGGGATGACGCGCGGGCCAAGGCCACGATCGAGGATCTGCGCAGCCGCAGGGCATTTCCCGAGCAGGATCTCGAAGCCCTTTCCTTGCTGGTTCTGGCGGAAGAGGGGCCAGGCGACAGCGCCATGGTGCGCCTTGCTGAGTTGGCCGCCGGCGCACAGCCCTCAGGCTGGGCGATGCAGTTGTTATCCAGCCTGTGGGAACGCCGCGGGGGATATGCCGAGGCGGCCGAGTTGCTTGGGCGGCGAGCCATACTGTTCGACGCTCCCCATTTGATGGGTCAAGCTATCGATTTCGATCTGTTCCTGGGTCGCCCCGATGTGGCGCTTGCCCGGCTAGAAAAGCTCCTGGACGCACAGCCGTCCGCGGCCGGAATTGTGGAAAATCTGAAACCCCGCGTCGCACAGGAATTGCAGCGCATCCGACAGGTGCTGGACGAACGGGGCCCAGTCCAGCCATTTGACCGACCGCGCATCGTGAACGCGCTTTCGACCCATGTTCCAGCCAACGAAATAGCTTGGGGCCGACTTGCGCTTCTCGAACTGGTGCACACCGACGGGCTCACGCCTGAGGACGCCGACATCTTCCTGAAGCCCTGGGCAAATTGGGAGAGCGGCCAGGTTGGACGTTTGCTGAATCACAGGTTGCGCCACCTTGTGGGGGCAAATGCCCCGCTCCGCCGTCGGGTCGCGAGCTTTCTCGCCTTGGATCGCAGCATGGCGGAAGCCATGACCGAGTTCGTGAACCAGATAGGCCCTGAGGCCTTCGACGAAGATTCCGCCTTCCTGGCCATCTTCCTCTTACGGTTCTTCGAAGTCGCTTCGCAGGCCGCGCAGCAGCGTATGGCCGAGCGCCTGTCGCGCCTTCGCCAGATGCTGGTCGAGTTTCTGCCCCGCGCGAAGGCCAGTTTCCGGGCCTACTCCGCCGCACATCTCGTGGCCCTGAAGTTGGACCCGCATCCGTCCATCGGGCCCGCCGACGATGCTGACCGTCTCGCGGTTCACCGGCTTACGGTCTATGGGCGTCTCCCCTGGGCGGGGGACCGAACCGCCCGGCGCCGCATCTCGCGGGCGCCCCTGCGCCCACGGTTGGTGTTGGGGATTTCCGGGCAGCTTCGCGGATTTGAGCGGGCCTGGCCCAGTCTGCTGGACGCCTTCGTGCGGCCGTACAGTGCCCCGGTCGCCATGAGCGTCTGGGCCCAATCGTCGAACGCCATAGGGCGCCATGCACGCCGATTGGAACGCTGTCTGCCGCGGGAGGTGATCGGACAGATAGATCCTCATGCCCGTTACACCGATCTTTTTGAGCGGGAGTACCCCGCGACCTATCAAGCCATCTTCGGCGTGCAAAAGGTGGAGCCGGCGCGGCTCGAAACGATTTTGCGATCAGGCGCGGTGCGGGAATATCACGTCGAGGTCGAGGAAGAGCCGCTCTATGACAAGCTCCTGATCCCGGACGAGCGCAGCGGCACCTCAGGACTGCTGAAAATCTTCGCCAAGATGTACCGGCTTGAACAGATCATTTCGGGCATGGAGGACGAACGCGGGGAAGCTTTCACCCATGTGGTCTGGGCCCGGGCCGACACCAAGGTGTTGCGCTTCAGCCAGCGGCTGCTGGGCGAGATGTTGGAAGATACAAATTCGGTGTGGGGCGACGGGCCGAGACCGACCACCATCGGCGATTATTTCCTGATCATGCCGCGTACTGCCTTCCGCGATCTCTCAGGGCTTTTCCCCGCCGCCGTGCTGACGGGCTCGCTGGGTTTTTTCGGCTGGGTGCCGGAACAGCTTCTCGAACTGCCGGGGGGATTGCAGCTGCGGGGCCCGGAAGGATTGGCACAGGCCTTTTTCGCCCGTGGCTGGCGCCTGCGCGAGGCGCGATCGATCCGGGTGGATCTGGTCGGCTATATGCCGCCCGAGGCCGCCGTCATCGAAAGCTTTGAGCGGGAAAGGAAACTAACTTCGCAAAGCTGAACCAGGCAGTTGGCATGGCTCCCCTCAGCCCCTCAGCATGGCGTATTGGAAGAAGTCCGCCCCGACATAGACGGTCACTGACGAGCCACCCCCGGCCCGGAGCCAAAATGTCTCGGTTCCGACCCGGCCGTCCATCAGCACGTTGTCACGCGGCGTCAGCTCGATGACCTGGCCATCCA
>CAXTJY010000602.1:0-2778 GCA_964244395.1 uncultured Rhodovarius sp. | reverse complement strand
ATCATCCCCTTCTCGATGCCGACCAGTTCGTTCATCACCTTGGCCATAGGCGCGAGGCAATTGGTGGTGCACGAACCGTTCGAGATGACGATGTGCTCCTTGCCGATCTTGTCGTGGTTGATGCCATAGACAACCGTGAGGTCGGCGCCTTCGCCGGGGGCGGAGATGATCACCTTCTTCGCGCCGGCCGTCAGGTGCGCCGAGGCCTTCTCCTTGCTGGTGAAGATGCCGGTGCATTCCATGGCCACGTCCACGCCCTGGAACGACACCTGGCCCGGGTCTCGCTGGGCGCTGACATTGATCGGGCCATATTTGCGCCCGTTGCGGGTGATGGTGATGGCCTGGCCTTCCACCGTCACCTCGCCGTCGAACCGGCCATGCACGCTGTCATACTTGAACAGATGCGCATTGGCCTCGACCGAGCCCAGGTCGTTGATGGCGATGCATTCCACATCGGTCCGCCCGCTCTCGATCATGGCGCGCAGCACCAGCCGACCGATGCGTCCGAACCCGTTGATGCCGACCTTCACGCTCATCTGTTCAGTCCCTTAATGCCCCTCAGGGGCGGTTGGAATTGGCCTCGCAGCGGTGCCAGCTCATGGCGGCGCCGATCTCGCCCCGCCTTCCGTAGCACCACCCCATCGCGTTGAGCACCCGGCCGTAGGCGTCGCGCTCGCCGCAGGCCTGCCAGGTGGCCTGGTTATCGCCCGATCCGCCGCGGCAACGTGTATTGGCGTCCTGCTGCCAGGCCAGCACGGCCTCGGCACGGTCCGTCTGCGCCAGGGCGGGCAAGGTCAGGAACGTCAGCAGCAGGATCCTGCGCACGCCCGCGACCAGCCAGGTCGGATCCGTCAGGAAGCGGAAGATGCCCACCACGATCGTGCCGGTGGTCATGCAGGGCCGCCGGCGACGAGGCGCCTCGCCGCGGCGCTCACCGCGTCCGCAGTGATGCCGAAATGCTCGAACAGCGCTTCCGCGGGCGCCGAGGCACCGAAGCCGGTCATGCCGATGAAGGCGCTCGGAGCGCCCAGGATGCGGTCCCAGCCGAAGCCCAGGGCAGCCTCCACGCCCACGCGCGGCGCCTCGCCCAACACGGCGGCCTGGTACTCGGCGGGCTGCGCCAGGAACAGTTCCCAGCAGGGCAACGAGACGACGGCGGCGGCGATGCCCTCGGCGGCTAGGGTTTTTTGTGCCGCCAGCGCCAACTGCACCTCGGACCCGGTGCCGATGAGCGTCACCTGCCGCACGCCCTCCGCCTCGGCCAGCACGTAGCCGCCGCGGGCCGAGCGATTCTCGCCGGCATCGTCGCGCAGGGCGGGGACGGCCTGCCGGGTCAGAGCCAGCACGGACGGGCCGTCGGTTCGGCGCAGCGCCAGCTCCCAGCATTCCGCCGTCTCCATCGCGTCGGCGGGTCGGAAGACGTGCAGGTTGGGGATGCAGCGCAGACTGGCGAGCGTTTCGACCGGCTGGTGCGTCGGGCCGTCCTCACCCAGGCCGATGCTGTCATGCGTCAGCACATGCACGACGCGGGTGCCCATCAGCGCCGCCAGCCGCAGCGACGGCCTGAGGTAGTCGGCGAAGATCAGGAAAGTGCCGCTATACGGAATGATGCCGCCATGCAGCGCCATGCCGTTCATCGCCGCCGCCATGCCGTGTTCGCGCACGCCCCAATGCATGTAGCGCCCGGCATAGTCGCCGGGGCGGATGGCGGGGATGCCCTTCACATCGGTGTTGTTGGAGCCCGTGAGGTCGGCCGAGCCGCCGATCATCTCCGGCACCGCCGGCACCAGCGCGGCCAGCGCCTGCTGACTGGCGATGCGGGTGCCGATCTTCGGCTTGCTTTCGGCGATGGCGGCGCGGTGGGCGTTCAGCCCGTCGGTCCAGCCCTCGGGCAGGCGGCCGGCCATGGCGCGCTCGAAATCGGCCTTCTGCGGGTGCCGCGCCAGGCGCTTCAGCCAGGAGCGGCGGGTGCCGCCGCCACGGGCGCCGGCCTTCTCCCAGGCCGCCTTGATGCCTTCGGGAACCTCGAAGGGCGGGTGGTTCCAGCCCATCGCGGCCCGGGCGCCGGAAATTTCGTCATCGCCCAGCGGCGCGCCGTGGCTGCCCGCGGTGCCGGCCTTCTTCGGCGCCGCAAAGCCGATGATGGTGCGGCAGGCGATCAAGGTCGGCTTGCGGCTGCGCAGCGCGTAGCCCATGGCGCCCAGCAGCGCCGAGGGGCTGTGCCCGTTCACCCGCTTCACCGCCCAGCCATAGGCGGCGAAGCGCTTCAGCACGTCCTCGCTAAAGGAGAGTTCCGTGTTGCCGTCGATGCTGATGCCGTTGTCGTCCCACAGCACGCAGAGCTTTTCGAGGCGGTAGTGCCCGGCCAGGGAGGCGGCCTCGTGGGAGATGCCCTCCTGCAAATCGCCGTCGGAGGCGATGACCCAGGTGCGGTGATCTACCAGGGATTTGCCGAAGCGGGCGGCCAGATGCCGCTCCGCCAGCGCCATGCCCACGGCGGTGGAAATGCCCTGGCCCAGCGGCCCGGTCGTCATCTCGATGGCGGGGTGCTCGCCGCGTTCCGGGTGACCGGCCGTGACCGCATCGAGCTGCCGGAAGTTGCGGATGTCGTCCATCGACAGGCCGGCGTGCCCGGTCAGGTGCAGCAGCGCGTAGAGCAGCATCGAGCCGTGGCCGGCGCTGAGCACGAAACGGTCGCGGTCCGGCCAGCCTGGGTCGGCTGCATCGAACTTCATGACCCGGCCCCATAGCGCGG
Source organism: uncultured Rhodovarius sp. (assembly GCA_964244395.1). GTDB lineage: Bacteria > Pseudomonadota > Alphaproteobacteria > Acetobacterales > Acetobacteraceae > Rhodovarius. Next base: position 23 of record CAXTJY010000602.1, on the reverse strand, counting down.
TGGCGGCGTCGGCCATGCCCATC
>CAXTJY010000601.1:0-2781 GCA_964244395.1 uncultured Rhodovarius sp. | reverse complement strand
GAAGGCGGTGGCGATCTCCTGCCCGGTCATCAGCGCGCCGCCATCGCCCACGAAGCAGATGACCTCGCGGCCGGGCTCGGTGATCTTGGCGCCGATGGCGGCGGGGATGCCGTAGCCCATGGCGCCGCAGGTCGGCGCCAGGAAGTCCTGCTGGGCGCCGAGATGCATGAAGCGCGTCGGCCAGGTGGCGAAGTTGCCGGCGTCGGAGGTGAAGATGGTGTCCTTGGGCAGGGCCTTTTCCAGGGCTTGCAGGGCGAGCGCCAGATTCAGCGGGCCTTCATATTCCTGCGGCGCGGCCTGGGCCAGGCGGGCGGCGCGCAGCTGCCTGGTCCAGGCGGCCCAGCCGGGCTTCTTCACCTTCAGGCCGCGGGCGGCGGCGGCGAAGGCGTTGGGGTCCGCGGTGATGCCCAGGGCCGGCCGGTACACCCGGCCGATCTCGGCCTGTTCGGGATAGACCTGGATCAGCGGCGTGGCGCCGGCCATGTCGAGCAGCGTGTAGCCCTGGCTGACCGGTTCGCCCATGCGGGTGCCGATGCCAAGGATCAGGTCGGCCTGCTTGGCGAAGGCTACGAGGCCAGCATCGGCGCCCACACCCAGATCGCCGACATAGTTCTTGTGCGTGCCGTCGAAATTCGATTGCCGGCGGAATGAGACGCAGACGGGCAAGTCGTTGGCGATCAGGAATTTCTGGATATTGGCAAGGCCGGCCTTGGTCCATCCGCCGCCGCCGCCCAGGATGGCCAGCGGCCGCTTGGCGTTGGCCAGCATGGTCATCATGGTGTCCAGCGCATCCGGCGCCGGGTAGGCGGGCGCCACCACGGCGGGGCCGATGTCGGGCACCATGGCCTGCCGCTTCTGCATCTCCTCGGAGATCGCCACCACCACCGGGCCGGGCCGGCCGGACTGTGCCACGTCGAAGGCATGCGCCATCAATTCGGGGATGCGCCGTTCGTCGTCGATCTGCGTCACCCACTTCGCCATGCCGCCGAACATCCGGCGGTAATCGACCTCCTGGAAGGATTCGCGGTCGGTCTCCTCATGCGGGATCTGGCCGATGATGAGGACCAGCGGGGTGCTGTCCTGCGCCGCGATGTGCACCCCGATGGCGGCGTGGCAGGCGCCGGGGCCGCGGGTGACGATGCACACGCCGGCCCGCCCCGTCAGCTTGCCATGCGCCTCGGCCATGTTCACCGCGCCGGCCTCGAACCGGCAGGTGACGAGCTCGACCCGGTTGCGATTCGCGTAGAGACCGTCCAGCAGGTCGAGATAGGACTCTCCCGGGACGGCGAAGACGTGGGTGGCCCCCTGCGCGATGATGGCATCGGCCAACAGGCGGCCGCCGGTGCGGGCTTCGAGCGTTGCGGGTTTTTTGGTGGCCTTGGCCATGCGCGTCGTCCTTTGAGTCCGGCGCACACTAGCGTCGAGGCAGGGCAGCGTCACCGAAGGCCGTGGAAAAATCGACTGGAGGCTGGTGCATACCAAAGATGGATACCGCCAAGCTATTCAAGACCGGCCGATCGCAGGCGGTGCGCCTGCCGAAGAAGTATCGCTTCGAGGGGGAAGCGGTGCGGATCCGTAAGCTTGGCAATGGGGTGATCCTGGGGCCGATTGGGGGCGACGGCTGGGCTTGGCTGGACAGCCTCGAACCCTTGGATGACGACGCTGTGGCCGCCGCCTTGGAAGACGTGCCTCAGCAAAAGCGGCCGGGTCTCGAAACCATGTTCGATTGATGGCTTGGCTGCTGGACACCAATGTCCTTATTGCGGTGTTCCGCGACCCATCCGGTCAGGTGGGCCAGCCGCTACGAACCAGCGATCCGCGAGAGTTTTGCTGCCAACAATCGTTTTGCATGAACTGTATTTCGGCCGTCACGACAGCGTTCAGACAGAGCGAAATCTGGGACGGGTGGCGCGACTGCGCTTCGCCATGGTGGAGTTTTCCGCGGCTGATGCGTTCGAGGCCGGCGCCATCCGTGCGGCTTTCAAGGCCATGGGGCGCCCGATTGGACCGCACGACACCTTGATCGCCGCTCAAGCGAGGTCGCGAGACCTCACCCTCGTCACCAACAACACGCGCGAATTCTCCGGCGTGGAGGGCCTCAAACTGGAAGACTGGTCACTGACTCCTCGATCTTGATGCAGCGGCCTCGCCGGTCGCCCCCGGCCTCCACCATCGGCGGCACGCCGGCGTCGCAGGCCGGCTCGGCCAGCACGCAGCGGGGCGAGAAGCTGCATGTCGTCGGCACCGTGGACAGGCTGGGCGGCGCGCCGGGGATCGTCGTCAGGATCGTGCCGCGCATCCCGCCATGCACCGTGCTGTTGAGCAGCCCGCGCGGATAGGGGTGTAGTGGCCCGGCCATGAACGGCCCGACCGGTCCTTCCTCCACCACTCTTCCGGCGTACATGACGGCTACACGGTCCGCGATCTCCCCGGCCACGCCGAGGTCGTGGGTGACGAAGATCACGCCCATGCCCAGCCGTTGCTGCAATTCACGCAACAGCAGCAGCACCTGGATCTGCACCGTGGCGTCCAGCGCCGTGGTCGGCTCATCGGCCAGCAGCAGCTTGGGCCGGCAGGCCAGTGCCACGGCGATCATCGCACGCTGCCGCAGGCCGCCCGACAGCTCGTGCGGGTAGGCATCCAGCCGCCGTCGGGCGGAGGGGATTTGCACGAGTTCGAGCAGCTCCAGCGCCCGGGCCATCGCAGCCGAGCGGGACGCGCCCTCATGCCGCTGCACCACCTCGGCGATTTGGCGGCCCACGGTGAACACCGGGTCCAGCG
>CAXTJY010000600.1:0-2783 GCA_964244395.1 uncultured Rhodovarius sp. | reverse complement strand
GCTCGGCAATGGCGACCGGTTGATGCCGGACCCGATCATCGTGGGCCGGAACCGTGAGAAGCTGGAGGCGCTGGCCCGCGCGCATAACATCAGCCGCGTCAGCACCGACCTCGACGCCTGCCTGGCCAATCCGGACGATACTCTGTTCTTCGACGCGGCCACGACCCAGATGCGCGCCGGCCTTCTGCGCCAGGCCATTGCCGCCGGCAAGGATGTCTACTGCGAGAAGCCGACGGCCGACACGCTGGAGGATGCGATGGACGTCGCCCGCCTGGCCGACAAGGCCGGCATCAGGCATGGCGTGGTGCAGGACAAGCTGTTCCTGCCCGGCCTGCGGAAGCTGAAGATGGTGATCGACAGCGGCCAGCTCGGCCGCCTGCTGAGCGTGCGCGGCGAATTCGGCTACTGGGTGTTCGAAGGCGACCTGCAGCCCACCCAGCGCCCCTCCTGGAACTACAAGAAGGATGAGGGCGGCGGCATCATCCTGGATATGCTGTGCCACTGGCGCTACGTGCTGGACAACACTTTTGGCAGTGTGAAGTCCGTCTCCTGTCTTGGCGCGATCCATATCCCGAAGCGGCTGGATGAGGCCGGCAACTGGTATGATTGTGACACCGATGATGCGGCCTATGCGACGTTCCAGCTGGAGGGCGGCGTCATTGCCCATATCAACTCCTCCTGGACCACCCGCGTCCGGCGCGACGACCTCGTCACCTTCCACGTCGATGGCACGCATGGCTCGGCGGTGTGCGGCCTGACGGACTGCTGGGTGCAGCCACGCGTCGCCACCCCCAAGCCGGTGTGGAACCCCGACGTGCCGCAGACCATCAACTTCTACGAAGGCTGGCAGAAGGTGCCGGACACCCAGCCCTACCCCAACGGCTTCCGCGTGCAGTGGGAGCTGTTCCTCCGCCACCTCGCCGGCGAGGTGAAGGACTACCCCTGGAACCTGCTGGCCGGCGCCCGCGGTGTGCAGCTCGCCATGGCCGGGCTGCAAAGCTGGGAGGAGCGACGCTGGATCGATTTGCCGGAGCTGACGCTGTGATGCGGTGGCCGAGGCCTGCATCGACCGACCGCGCGGCCATGCGATGGCAGGACCGTCGCAAGGTCGCGTCGCCGCACGACAGGAGCCGCTGATGGCCACCCTTACCCTACCCACACCTACCGGCCTGGCGCCCTTCACCACCTCGGCACCGCGCGAATTCGCCCGCGCCCTGCCGCCCTATCCGCGCATGGCCTACGCCGCCGCGCATGTGGTGGCCGACACCCTGGCCGAGCAGGACCCGTGGCTCGACGCCAAGGTGGATTGGGACCGCACCATCGCCTTCCGCAAGCACCTGTGGTCGCTCGGCCTGGGCGTGGCCGAGGCGATGGACACGGCGCAGCGCGGCATGGGGCTGGACTGGGCGGGGGCGCAGCAGCTCATTCGCCTCAGCCTCGACGCTGCGCAGGACCACCCCGGCGCGGTCATCGCTTCCGGCGCCGGCACCGACCATCTGGCCCCCGGCCCGGACGTCACGGTAGACGACGTCGTCCGTGCCTATGAGGAACAGTGCGAGGCGGTGGAAGCGATGGGCGGCCGCATCATCCTGATGGCGTCGCGCGCCCTGGCGAAAGCAGCCCGCGGCCCGGCCGATTACGAGCGCGTCTATGCCCGCATCCTGGGCGGCGTGCGCCAGCCCGTCATCATCCACTGGCTGGGCGAGATGTTCGACCCCGCGCTGCAAGGCTACTGGGGCCACCACGACCACATGGCGGCGATGGAGACGGCACTGGCCGTCATTCGCGACCACGCGCCGAAGATCGACGGCGTGAAGATTTCGCTGCTGGACGACCAGAAGGAGATCGCCATGCGGCGCCGGCTGCCGAAATCGGTGCGCATGTACACCGGCGACGACTTCAACTACGCCGAGCTGATCGCGGGCGATGCGCAGGGCCATTCCGACGCGCTGCTGGGGATCTTCGACCCGATCGCGCCGGCCGTGGGCGGGGCGCTGGCCGCGCTGGCCCGCAACGACCTCAGCACCTTCCACGACATCCTGGCGCCGACCGTCCCGCTGTCGCGCCACATCTTCAAGGCGCCGACGCGGTTCTACAAAACCGGCGTGGTGTTCATGGCCTGGCTGAACGGCCACCAGGACCATTTCACCATGGTCGGCGGGCAGCAGTCCACCCGCAGCATCCAGCATTTTTCGGAGCTGTTCCGGCTGGCGGATGGCGCAGGGCTGCTGCGGGATCCGGATATGGCGGCGCATCGGATGCGCACGCTGCTTGCTCTGCATGGGGTCGGGTAAGTCCCCCGGTGCTCCAGCTTGGCATGACGGCGCTGGCGGCATCAAGGACGAGCCGGCTTCGCCGGTCGCCTTCGGCGATCCTTGACCCCGCCATCACCGTCACGCCTTGGGTATGTTTGGCCGGGGCGGGGAAACGGCCTTTCGACCGAACAAGGAAACATCGCTGTGGCCTCTCCGCTGTCTTTGAACACCGTCACCGTGAAGGAGAAGTGGGGGCTGGCAGAATGCATCGAAGGCTGCGCCCGGCACGGCATCCCCGGCATCTCGCCCTGGCGCGACGTGCTGCAAGCCATGGGCGTGACCGCCGCCGCGCGCCACATCCGTGACGCCGGGCTCACCGTCACCGGCCTGTGCCGCGGCGGCATGTTCCCCGCGCCCGACGCCGCTGGGCGGGCCGCCGCCATCGCCGACAACCTGCGCGCCATCGAGGAAGCCCACGCCCTCGGCGCCGCCTGCCTCGTCATGGTCTGCGGGGGGCTGCCGCCGGGC
>CAXTJY010000599.1:0-2784 GCA_964244395.1 uncultured Rhodovarius sp. | reverse complement strand
TCGGCCAGCAGCCGCCCCAGACCGCCCAGGAAGACATCCCAGTCCCGCGCCGGTCCGAGCGCGCCAGCCAGGGCTTTGAGCCGGTCGTCGAAACCCCCGAGTGGATCGTCCCCCGCCAAGCGGCCGGCCAAAGCCGGGCGAAACAGCTTGAGCACCGAGCGCATACGCCGCAGTGCCACCCGCGCCTGGTGTACGCCCACGGCGGAGGCATCCGGCCGGCATTCCGGCGCGTGGCGCATCAGCTGCGACAGCCCATCGCGCAGCGCTGCCCCCAGGGCCGCGCCGATCTCCGCCTGGCCGGCGATGTCTGGCCGCGCGGCCATCGCGGCCAGCCGGCCGGACAACGCGGCGCCCAGCGCCGGCAGTTCTCCGGGCGGTGCTGCGGGCGCGGCGCGCAGGCGCAGCGCCGATGCCGCCTCGCCGGCTGGCTGGAACAGGGTGACCGCCATGGCGGCCCCTTCGCGGCTCAGCAGCCGTGCGCGTCCATCGGCCGCCGGCTGCCAGGGCGCCCGCGAAGGCCCCAGGGCCCGCACGGCTGGGTGTCGCAACAGCCGGCCCAGCGCATCGGCGGGCAGCTCGATTTCGATCGGCGGCGCCGGCGCAGCCGCGGCCAATCAGGCCTGGCCTTCCGCGATGTCCGTAAGGCTCTCGGCGCCAGGCAGGTCGCGCGGGGCGATGAACTGCATCAACCGCCCGCCACCGTCCGTCAGCCCGGCCCAGGGGGCCGCGATGGCGAATTCAGTGAGCGCCGCCGTGGGGTAGGTGTCGCGCAGACGAAACAGCGCCGGGGTCGGTTCGGCATGCGGGGGTAGCAGATTGAGCGCCAGGTCGTGCAGGCCAGGATTGTGGCCGATCAGCAGCACGGACCGCGCCGTCTCCGGCACCTGGTGCAGCAGCCCCAGCAGATTCTCCCAGGGCGCCAAGTACATCTCGTCCATGACGTGGACGATGGGGCTGCCTTCGAGCGGCTTCAGCGCATCCATTGTCTGCACCGTACGGCGAGCCGAGCTGACGAGCACGACATCGGGCAGCAGTCCCAGCCGCGCCATCTCCGCCGCCATGTGGCGTGCCGAAAGTTTGCCGCGGCCGTTGAGCGGCCGCGCGTGGTCGGGCAGCGCTGGGTCATCCCAAGCCGATTTCGCGTGGCGGAGCAGCAGCAACTGGCGCATGGGCGGGGATGATGGCACGGCGGGTCCACCGTTGCCATCGCCGCCTGCCGCCCCATTTCGGAACCATGGACAAGAACGACGGCAGGGTGGCCATTCTGGGCGCCACAGGCGGAATCGGTGCCGCGCTGGCCCGGCGGGTGGCGGCCGCGGGCGGCACACCGCTGCTGCTGGCGCGCGACGCGGCGCGGCTGGAGGCGCTGACCGCCGAACTTCCGGGGGCGGAAAGCCGCGTCGTCGATGTGACCGACGCCGTCGGTTTGAAGGCGGCCTTGTCAGGTTCTTTGAGCGGGCTGGCTTACTGCGTGGGCTCCATCGTTCTCAAGCCTTTCGCCCGGGCTTCCGAGGCGGACTTCATCGAGGCCTTCCGATTGAACGTGCTGGGCGCGGCCATGGCAGTGCAGGCGGCGGCGCCGGAACTGGCCCGCGCGCAGGGCTCCGTCGTGCTGTTCAGCAGCATCGCCGCGCGGGTGGGCTTCGGCCTGCACGCCGTGATCGGCACCGCCAAGGCCGCCATCGAGGGGCTGACGGTGGCGCTCGCCGCCGAGTTGGCGCCCGATGTGCGGGTGAACTGCATTGCCCCCAGTCTGACCCGCACCCGGATCGCCGAACCGTTGATCCGCAACCCGCAAATGGCTGAGGCCATCGCGAAGCTGCACCCGATCCCGCGCCTGGGTGAGCCGGGTGAGGTGGCGGCGCTGGCGGCCTTTCTGCTTGGGCCGGATGCCGGCTGGATTTCCGGCCAGGTGATTCCGGTGGATGGCGGCCGGTCCTCGCTGCGCGGCAAGGGCGGCACGTGATCCGCCGCCGCGCCCTGGCCGGGCTGGCCGTGACGGCAGCTGCGGCGCAGACCGCCCAGCCGGCGGATTACCATTGGAAGGTCGTCCGCAACGGCACCGAGATCGGCACCCATGCGGTGACTTTCCGGCGCGACGGCGACGCTCTGGTAGCGCTGTCAGAAGTGCTGGTGACGCCGCGGGTGCTGGGCGTCGTCGTCTATCGTTTCGAGCATCGCTACACGGAGATCACCCGGGGCGGCCGTTTCGTGTCGGTGCGCTCGCGGCTCAACCGAAACGGCAGCATCGTGGAGGTCGAGGCGGAGGCGGTGGCGGGGGCCGTGGCCATCCGTGGCCCGGAGGGCGCGCTGCGACTGCCGGCCGATGCGGCGCCGCTATCCTGGTGGCAACCGCAGCGTTTCGGCGCGGTGCCAATCTTCGGCACCACCACTGGCAAGCCGATGGATCTGCGCTGGGTTCGGGAGGCGGCGCCGGCGGGCGGCACCCGCTGGCGCTGCATGGGGGAGGTTGAGGCGACGCTGGATTACGACGGCCAGGGCCGCTGGCTGGCCTACTCCGTCCTTGGCGATGACGGCTCGACCGTGCGCTACGCGGCGGGCTGATGCTCTTCGGTGGGCGTCACGGGCAGGATCAGGCGGCACATCGTGCCCGGCCGGCTGGGGTCGGAGCCGGCTGGGCCACGCTCGAGCGTGCCACCGAGCAGCTCGGCCAGCGCCGGCAGCACGCGGCTTCCAAGGCCGTCCAGCCCCGCCGCGTTCAACCCGACGCCGTCATCTTCGACCTCGACGGTGATCCGTTCCGCCGCCTGGCGCAGACGCAGC
>CAXTJY010000598.1:0-2787 GCA_964244395.1 uncultured Rhodovarius sp. | reverse complement strand
CCGGAAAGCCGCTATTGCCCGGCCGCCGTGTACGAGGCCGTGGGCGTCGAGCAAGGAACGCCGCGGTTGCAGATCAACGCGCAGAACTGCGTGCACTGCAAGACGTGCGACATCAAGGACCCGACGCAGAACATCGACTGGCAGGTGCCGGAAGGCGCCGGCGGGCCGAACTACCCGAGCGGCATGTAACCTGCATCGCCGCGCTGAACCCTCGATCATGATAGGCACACGAATGCATCTGGGTCGAACTGTCAGCCGGGCGGCGCTGCTCGTGCTCTCGATGCTGTCGGGCTGCGCTGCCAGCGATTTCGGGCCGGACGACGCGCCGGGGCGGTCGACGTTCAAGCCGACCGGGGCGTTCGGGGCCTACCTGTCCGGGCGGTTCGCGGTGCAGCGGGCGGACCTGGACGTGGCGGCGGACAAGCTGGACGAGGCGGCGAAGGACGCGATGCGCGACGGCTCGGTGCGCGAGGTCGCGACGCAGGCGTTCATCGCCGCGGTGATGGCGGGGCGGCCGGATGCGGTGCGGCTGGCGGCGGGGTTGCCGGACAACCAGGTGGCGCAGCTCGTGCTGGCGGACGAGGACGCGAAGGCGGGGCGGTGGGAGAATGCGGAGGCCCGGTTCGCCGGGTTGCCGCAGCAGGGGATCACGCAGGTGTTGCGGCCGTTGCTGATGGCGTGGGCGCAGGCCGGGGCGGGACGCACGGGGGCGGCGTTGTCGACGCTGCAGCCGTTGTTCGATGGCGGGCGGTATCGGGGCGTGATGGCGCTGCACGCGGCGATGATCGCGGATCTTGGCGGGCAGACGGCGGACGCGGCGCGGCTGTACCGGCTGGCGCAGGTGGAGTATGGCGCGCTGAACCTGCGGCTGGGCGTGGTGCTGGCGAGCTGGCAGGCGCGGCAGGGTTACATGACCGAGGCGCAGCGGATCATCCGCGAGCTGGGCACCGGCAACGGCGACCTGGCCATGGCGCGGCTTTCGTTGGAGGCGGATGCCGGCAGCACGGCGGTGCGGAACGCTGCGGACGGGATCGCCGAGGCATACCTGGCGATGGGGGCGACGCTGCGGCAGCAGAACTCGGCGGACACGGCGCAGGTGCTGCTTCGGCTGTCGCTGTCCATGCGGCCGGACTTCACGGCGGCGCGGATGCTGCTGGCCGATGTGCAGGACGCGGCCCGGCGGCCCCGGGCGGCGCTGGACACGCTGGCGCCGGTGGCTCCGGGCGATCCGCTGGTCGCGGTGGTGCGGCTGCGGCAGGCTGCATTGCAGGAGGCGCTGGGGCAGTCCGAGGATGCGATGCGGCTGCTGGAGACGCTGGCGCGGGAGTATCCGGACCGGCCGGAGCCGTTGTCGCAGGCCGGCGACACGCTGCGTCGCAAGGGGCGGTTCACGGAGGCGGTGGGGTTCTACGATCGGGCGATCGCGCGGGTGGGGACGCCGAGCCGCTTGAACTGGCCGCTGTTCTACGAGCGGGCGGTGGCGCATGAGCGGGCGGGGAACTGGCCGCAGGCGGAGGCGGATTTCGAGTTCGCGCTGCGGCTGGCGCCGGAGCAGCCGAGCGTGCTGAACTACCTGGGCTATGCCTGGGCGGAGCAGAACCGCAACCTGGAGCGGTCGCGGCAGATGATCCAGCGCGCGGTGGAACTGCGGCCGCAGGAGGCGTCGTTCATCGACAGCCTGGGCTGGGTGATGCTGCGGCAGGGGGATGGCGCGGGGGCGCTGAAGAACCTGGAGCGGGCGGTGGAGTTGCAGCCGGAGGACCCGGTGATCAACGGCCACCTGGGCGACGCGCTGGCCGCGGTGGGGCGGTGGCGGGAGGCGGAGTACCAGTGGCGCCGGGCGCTGACCTTGAAGCCGGAGGCGGAGGAGGAGAAGCGGATCACCGCGAAGCTGGCGACCTTGCCGGGGGTCACGCCGACTCAGGCGGCGGTGCCGGGTCCCCGCGTTCGCTGATGCAGGAGGCGGCGATGGTGCAGGTCGCGATGCAGGAGGCGGCCCGGGCGAAGGTCAACCTGTACTTGCACGTGGTTGGCCGGCGGTCCGATGGGTATCACCTGCTCGATAGCCTGGCCGTGTTCCCGGGGGCTGCGGATGTGCTGAGCGCGGAACCGGCCGAGGGGCTGAGTTTGCAGGTTCGGGGGCCGTTCGGGGGCGTGCTGGCGGCGGAGGCGGACAACCTGGTGCTGCGGGCCGCACGTGCGCTGGCGCAGGCGGCGGGGGTGGCCGGCGGGGCGGCGCTGGTGCTGGACAAGCGGTTGCCGGTGGCGAGCGGGATTGGCGGCGGGTCGGCCGATGCGGCGGCGGCGTTGCGGCTGCTGTCGCGGGTGTGGGGCGTGTCGCTGCCGGCGGCGGAGATGGCGCGGGTGACGGGTGGGCTGGGGGCGGATGTGCCGGTGTGCCTGGCGTCGGTTCCGGCGCGGATGGAGGGGATTGGGGAGGTGCTCGGGCGTGCGCCGGTGTTGCCGGCGTTCGGGATGGTGCTGGTCAATCCGGGGGTGGCGGTGTCGACGCCTGCGGTGTTCCGGGTGCGCGAGCCGGTGTTTCGTGCTCGGGCGGAACTGCCGGCGGGTTGGGCGGATGCTGGGGCGATTGCCGAGGGGCTTGCCGGGTTTTCGAACGATCTTGAGGCGGCGGCGCTGTCGCTCCGTCCGGAGATCGGTTCCGTGCTGGCCTGGTTGCGCGCGCGGCCCGGATGCCTGCTGGCGCGGATGAGCGGCTCGGGGGCGACGTGCTACGGGCTTTTTGCGGAGGCGGGCGGGGCGGCGAGAGCGGCGGCGGACGTGCCC
>CAXTJY010000597.1:0-2788 GCA_964244395.1 uncultured Rhodovarius sp. | reverse complement strand
CGCCTCGTCCGCGGTGCCTGGCTCCGGCGCCGCGGCAACGCTGTTCTCAGGGTGCAGGCGGGCGAAGGCGGCCTCCAGCTCGATCGGCACAGCCACCTCCAGCCGGATCGGCAGGCCGGTGGCGGCGGTGATGGCGCCTGCCAGGAACGGGTCGAGCGGATTGGCGGCGGCCACCACCAGCGCACCATCTTCGAAGCGCAGCGGCAGGGCGCGGCTGTCACGCAGGAATCGGATGGCCAGGCCCTCGGTGCCGGCCGGCATCGCGGGCGGGTAGCGATCGGGAGTGGCGACGCGCAGGTCCAGCAGCGCCGCATAGGCGGCTGCCAGCTCGCGTTCCGTCACCAGGCCCAGCTGTAGCAACACGCCGTCCAGGAACAGATCCCCATCCTCGGCGACGCGGCGGGCACGTTCGATGGAGCGCTCGTCGCAATGTCCGCGTGCGACCAGCAGCGCCGCCAATTCCGTCAGCCCCGAAGCTTCCCGGGTGATTTGCCGTGGCGACGCCATCTCTGTTATCTGCCCATCCTGCGCGATGGATGTGGCCCGGGGCCGGCGTGCACGCAAGGCGGCGGGACAGGTCGGGGCGCGCCGTGGAACCATACCTGCCGTTGCTTCTGGCGCCCTTCGTCGGCCTGCTGCTCAGCCTGGTGGTGGCTGTCGTCGCGCCGGATAAAGGCTGGCCGCCCTTGCAGGAGCGGATCGGGATGGCAGGCGCCGCCGTGGCCATCGCACTCTGCACCGTGCCGGCCTCGCCGGTGGGTCCGGCTGCCTGGGCAAATTGCCTGCTGGGCTGGGGTCTGCTGCCGCTGGCATGGATCGACATCAGGCATTTCCGCCTGCCTGACGTGCTGACGCTGCCGCTACTGCTGCTGGGGCTGGGCGGCACCCACCTGCTGGAACCCTGGCTGCTCACCGACCATGCCATCGCGGCCATCGCCGGTTACGCGGCGCTTCGTCTGATCGGCTGGGCCTACGCCGCCTGGCGTGGGCAGGAAGGACTCGGCCAGGGCGACGCAAAGCTTTTGGCTGTCGGCGGTGCCTGGGTGGGTATCGAAGGCCTTTCCTGGGTCGTCCTGCTGGCGGCGCTGGCGGGCATCGCCTGGGCGGGGCTGCTCGCCGCCCGCGGAGCCCCCCTCACCGCGCGGACGCGGCTGCCTTTCGGGCCTTTCCTGGCACTGGGAATCTGGCTGGTGCGGCTGCTTCAGGACGGATACTGAGCGCCCGCCTGGTCATCGCGCGGCCGCCGGCAGAGGGCGGCCGCCTTGTCCGTCATGCAAGCTGCCAATCCGGTGAACGGACCGGCCGGGGGGATGCGCGGCCCTCCAGCTGTGCCATGACATCGAGCGCGTGGGCACCGCAAGCGGCATGGGTCAACGCGGTGGCCCGTGCCAGTGCGGCGCCGCCGAGCGCGTCGCGCCAGGCGACGTCGTGGGACAGCCGCTGCAGGAGCTGGGCCGCGATTCGAATATCGGGCTCCGCCCATTCCCCACCGCTGACGCGATAAACGCCGCGCTGGTCCTTGGCCGGAACCATGCTGAAAGGGACGAGGGCGGCGTTGCCTTCATCCATGAAATCCATGTTGCCCGACCAGCCGGTCGCCAGCACGGGGCGGCCCAACCGCATCGCCTCCAACGGCGCGAGGCCCACGCCCTCCGACCGGTGCAGAGACACGAAGACATCGCACAGGGCTATGAGAGACCAGACCTCGGCGCGGTCCATCTGACGATCGATGATCCGGATGTTGGCGTGGCCACGCGCGGTCTCCGCCACTTCCTGCCAGCCAGGGCCTGCCACCCCCGTATTGTAGGTTTTCACGACGAGGATTTTCGACGGGTCGTCGCCGAAGGCGGCGCGGTGGGCCGCCATGGCGCCCAGCGGATTCTTGCGCTCGATCACCGAGGAGGCATCGAACAGGCAGACCGAAACGAAGGCGTCCGCAGGTAAGCCGAGATCCGCCCGGCTCATCGCGGCCAGTTCGGGCCGCGGCACCGGGTAGTGAATGACACCAGTGGGGGGGCCTCCAGCCCGCTGCATCGCGCCAGCGACGAAACGCGAGGTGCACAGGATGCCGTGAACGAAGCGAAAGCCTCGATCCCAATCGCGCGGGACCGCCGGCAGTTCCCAGTTCCAGACACCGAGAATGCGCTTTTGCGCGACGACAGCGCGACCCAGTGAGAACAGGCCCCACGGCAGCATCGGCCCGTTCACATGCATCAGCAGGGTGCCAGGCCCCGGGGGCACCGGCGCCAGGCCAGGCAGGTCGGGCGACTGGCGCAAGGCGGCCGACAAGTCTGCCCGGTGAACGGTTCCGCCAGCCGCCTCCAGCATGTCCGCCAGACGACGGGCGCCCTCCCCCAGGCCCGACGGCGCACCGAAATACCCAGCGACGGTGATCGGCCCGATGCCTGACGGTGCCGGCCTGACAGGCTGCGGCGCCAGCCACGACATCACGCCGAACAACGCCTCGCGCCGCCCGCGCGAGGGCAGCCGGCGCCAGAGAGCGTGCAGGAAACTCATTCGTCCTCCCTTTAGGGAAGCTGCGCTGGCCAGTCTATCGGCGTGGTCCAGGCCAAACGGGTCAGTCATGAACAACTCAGCAAGGCTACGGTTGGTCGCCGGCCGCAGATGCATGGAGCGCGAGGTCGTCGACCGCTCTTCCTACAGCGCCATCAGAAGCATCAGCCACAGCGGCAGGCTGACCACCGACAGCACATGCTCGGTGCTGGTGATGGCCGCCATCAAGGGCGCGTCGCCGCCCATGGCGCGGGCCATGACGTAGCTCGTCGCC
>CAXTJY010000596.1:0-2794 GCA_964244395.1 uncultured Rhodovarius sp. | reverse complement strand
CGTCATCCACTGCGATGATCGACAGCCGGCGGCCGCGCGCCAGCAGCTGGTCCACCAGATAGGTGCCGTCCCCGCGGTCGATACGCACAGTCGATGTGTGGTTGTAGATCTCGACGGCATGGGCGCCAGGCAGCGTCTGCGCATCCGCAACATCCAACGCGTACCAGGCAGGATGCGGAATGGCGACGAAGGCGCCGGCCGCCAACGCCCGCGCCGCCAGCTCCGGGCCGGTTTCGGCCTCGCTGGTGGGAGTGAAGTCGAGCGGCAGACCGACCGCCAGGATATGCCAGATTTCGCCGAGCCCGGTCGCCGGCGCGTGCAGCTCGGCGCCCGGTATGGTGGTGAAGCCGGGGCGGCGGAACGGCCGGGTATCGGCCACCGGGAAGCCGTACTTCGCCTGGAAATGGTCGGTCAGCGCAAGGAAGTCATAGCCGGCATCGCGATAGGTCGCGCAGACTTCGGCAGGGCTGCGCATGCCATCCGACAGGGTGGAATGGGTATGGATGTTGCCCTTCCAGAAGCGGCCTGGGGCGGCGAAGGTCAGGTCGGGACGCATCACAGGCTTATGGCGCCGATCCCGGCGGCGCGGAACAGATCAATCGGCGTCACGTCGGCCCGCCGCCCGATTCAGGTGCGCCGTCAGGCACCCGCGGCAATGGCGGCCCCGGCCCGGGGGCAGGCGAATGCGACCGCTGCGCTCACCGCCCGAGGGCCGCTACGCCGCCACCGGCGGCTGCCAGCCCTGCCCCGGAATGCTGTCCAGCAATTCCCGCGTATAGGCGTGGCTCGGCGTGGCGAACACTTGCGCCGTCGGCCCCATCTCCACGATCACGCCACGCTGCATCACCGCCACCCGGTCGCAGATCTGCGCTGCCACCCGCAGGTCATGGGTGATGAACAGCATCGTCAGCCCGAAGCGCGCCTTGATGTCGGCCAGCAGCGCCAGCACCTGCGCCTGCACCGACACATCCAGCGCGCTGACCGGTTCGTCGGCGATCAGCAGCTCCGGCCGCATCGCCAGTGCCCGCGCGATGCCGATGCGCTGCCGCTGCCCGCCAGAGAACTCATGCGGGTAGCGATCCATGGCGGATGGATCGAGTTGCACCAGCGCCAGCAATTCCCGCGCCCGGGCCCGCGCCTCGGCCTTCGGCACTCCATGCGTGATGGGCCCCTCGGCGACGGCGTCACCGACCAGCCGCCGAGGGTTCAGGGACGCATAGGGGTCCTGAAAAATCATCTGCACCCGGTTGCGATAGGGCTTCCAGGCCGCGCGCGAGAGCGGCCGTAGATCGGTTCCGTCAAAGCGGATTTCGCCCTCCTCCGGCACCACCAGCTTGACGATGCAGCGCGCCAGCGTGGATTTGCCCGAGCCGCTTTCGCCCACCACGCCCAGCGTCTCACCGCGATTGAGGGTGAAATCAGCGTCCTGCACCGCCGGTACCGAGACCCGGCCACCGATCCAGCCGCCGCGCGTGTAAGTCTTGCGCAGCCCCTTCACCCGCAGCAATTCCGCCCCCGTCTCCGCCGCCGCCTGGGTGCGCGCGCCGTGCGGCACGGCCGCGATCAGCGCCTTGGTGTAGTCGTGTTGCGGCCGGTTCAATACTTCCGCGGCGACGCCCTGCTCGACGATGCGACCATGCCGCATTACCGCCACCCGGTCAGCGATCTCCGCCACCACCCCGAAATCATGGGTGATGAACAGCACGCCGGTGCCGCGGCGGGACTGGATTTCGCGGATCAGCCGCAGGATGGACATCTGGGTGGTGACGTCGAGCGCCGTGGTCGGCTCGTCGGCGATCAGCAGCGCCGGTTCCAGCGCCAGCGCCATGGCGATCATCACCCGCTGCCGCTGCCCGCCGGACAGGCGGAACGGGTGGCTGCGGGCGATGCTCGCGGGGTCCGGCAGGCGCACCGCATCCAACAATTCCACCACGCGGCCGCCGGGTGCCTGGCCATGCACGCGCATGGCTTCGGCGATCTGGTCGCCGACCCGCATCAGCGGGTTGAGCGCGGTCATCGGCTCCTGGAAGATCATCGCCATGCGGTCGCCGCGCAGCTTTCGCAGCGCTTCCGGTGACACCGCGCGCAGATCCTGCCCCAGCAACTCCATGGCGCCGGCGCGCACAGGCAGACCCTTCGGCAGCAGCCCCATCACGGCATTGGCGGTGACCGATTTGCCCGAGCCGCTTTCGCCAACGACGCACAGGATTTCGCCGGGATCGACGTACAGGCTGACATCCTCGACCGCATGCGCTCGGTCGGCGCCCGGCGGCAGCGCCACCGTCAGGCCCTCCACCCGCAGCAGGCTCATCGGCCGCGTGCCAGACGCGGGTTCAGGGCGTCCGACAGTCCCTCACCCACCAGGTTCAGCGACAGCACGGTCACGAAGATCGCGAGCCCCGGAAATACGCTCATCCACCAGGCCAGCCGAATGACGGAACGGCCGGAGCCGATCAGGAAGCCCCAGGTCATCAGGTTGGGGTCGCCCAGGCCGAGGAAGCTGAGCGCGCTTTCCAGCAGGATCGCCGTCGCCACCATCAGCGAGGAGAGCACGATGATGGGCGAGAGCGCATTCGGCAATATGTCCGTCAGCACGATGGCCATGCGGGACTTGCCGAGCACCTCCGCCGCCTGGACGAATTCCCGCCCACGCAGCGACAGGAATTCCGCCCGCACCACCCGCGCGACGGGCGGCCAGGAGACGACGGCGATGGCAAACACCACCGAGCCGATGGAGGGCGTGAAGATCGCCACCAGCAGGATGGCCAGCACGAAGCTCGGGATGGTCTGGAAG
>CAXTJY010000595.1:0-2797 GCA_964244395.1 uncultured Rhodovarius sp. | reverse complement strand
CGATCATCATCGCCAACCCGATCGCCATCGCCGAATAGCCGGCGAAGTCGAAAAACAGCTGCATGGTGTATGCCAGCGCCGCCAGCCAGGCATCGCTGCCGCTGGGGGTGGGCAGGGCGAAGGCTGCATCCACCAGCGGCGAGAGCGTGTCCGCCACCACCACCTTCATGGCGAAGCCGGTCATGAAGCGCCGCGCACCGGCGCCGAATAGAGCGAGGGAGTGCTCACGGCCGCGCAGTTCCTGCTCGATCTCGGCATAGCGCACGATGGGGCCCGCGATGAGCTGGGCAAAGATCGCCTTGTACGCGGCGTAGTTCACGAAGCTGCGGCTGACCGGCACGTCCCGCCGGTGCACGTCTATAAGGTAGGAGACGGATTGCAGCACGTAAAAGGATAGCCCAATGGGCAGCACGATCTCGGCCCAGCGGATCGTCGCCCAGCCGAGTTCATCGAAGGTCGCCACACCGAAATTGGCGTACTTGAAATACGCCAGGACGCCGAGGTTGCCGATCAGTCCGAACCCAAGCCAGAAGCCGCGATGCCGCTCGCCATCCACCTTCAGCGCGACCAGGAAGGTGAAGACGGTGACCGCCACCAGCAGGGCCAGGAAGTCCACCCGCCACCAGGCATAGAAGGCCCAGGACAGGATGAGGATGGGCCAGTTCCGCCAGCGGAACGGCGTCAGGAAATAGACGGCGAAGAACACCGGCAGGAAGAGGAACAGGAATTCGAAGCTGGCGAAGATCAAGGCGCGGCGCTCTCCCTGCCGCGCAGCTTGTAAGGGCTGGGCAGGCTGGGGCAAGGCCACCGGAAGGGCGCTGCGCCGCGGTGTTGCCTGAAATCGACGCATCGGCGGTACCGGCCGGGCTGGGCGGTGCAGGCTGCCCATGGCGGTTTCTTGCTGGGCTGATAGGTTGCTGTCGTGGCTTCCTTCCTCCTCCGCCGCCTGATTCTCGCCGCCTGCGTGGCGCTGACGGTCCTGACGCTCGCTTTCACCCTCACCCGCCTGTCCGGCGACCTCGCCATTTCGATCGCCGGTCCCTCCGCCACCACCGAGGATGTCGAGACAATTCGTCGCGCCTATGGTCTCGACCGGCCGTTGCCCGAACAATTCGTCGCCTGGGTGCGGCGCGCCGCCGTGGGCGATTTCGGCGAAAGCTTCTTCTTCAAGGCGCGCGTCTCCTCACTGATCGCCGAGCGCATGCCGATTACCCTCACGCTCGGGCTCGTCGGCCTGGGCATTGCCCTCCTCGTCTCCATCCCGCTGGGCATCCTGGCCGCGGTGCGTGAGGGCAGCCTGATCGACCGCGCGGTGCAGCTTTTCGCGATGATCGGCCAGGCCATGCCCAGCTTCTGGCTCGGCCTCATCATGATGATCTTCTTCGGCCTGCAACTCGGCTGGCTGCCGGTCTCCGGCACCGGAAGCTGGGAGCACTACATCATGCCCGGCACGGTGCTGGCCTTCTCGGCCATTCCGGCGCTGACGCGGCTCACCCGCTCCTGCATGATCCAGTCGCTGTCGTCGGACTATATCCGCACCGCGCGCGCCAAGGGCCTCAGCCGCTTCTCCATCCTGTTCAAGCACGCGCTGCGCAATGCCGCCCTTCCCGTGGTGTCCATCGCATCCGTGCAGCTGGGCTTCATGCTCGGCGGCTCCATCGTCATCGAGACGGTGTTCGCCCTGCACGGCGTGGGCTTCCTGGCCTGGGAGAGCATCACCAAGAACGATTTCCCAGTGGTGCAGGCCGTCGTGCTGGTGCTCGCGGTCATCTACGTCGTGCTGACCCTGCTGGCCGACCTGTTCAACGCCGTGCTGGACCCGAGACTGCGCGGGTGAGGCGCATGGGTATCTGGATCGGCGGCGGCATTCTTCTGCTGGTGGCGCTGGCGGCGATCTTCGCTCCGTGGCTGACGCCGCACGACCCTTATGCGCAGGACCTGACGCGCCGGCTCTCGGTACCGTTCTGGATGGAGGGCGCGCTGGCCGAACATCCCCTCGGCACCGACCAGCTGGGCCGCGACTATTTGGCGCGGATGATCTACGGCGCCCGGGTCTCGCTGATCATCGGCGCCGCGGTGGTGCTGGTTTCCGGTGCCATCGGCATCACGCTTGGCGTGCTGGGCGGCTTCTTCGGCGGCGTGGTGGATGATGTCGTGCTGTTCCTCATCACCTGCCGGCTGTCCATTCCGGTGGTGCTGGTGGCGCTGGCGGTGGTGGGCCTGCTGGGTTCGTCCCTCTTCCTGGTGGTGACGGTGTTGGGGTTGCTGCTGTGGGACCGCTTTGCCGTGGTGGCGCGGGCGACGACCATGCAGGTCCGCAACCTGGATTATGTGGCCGCCGCCTGGGCCGCCGGCGCCTCCACCCCGCGCATCCTGGCCTCCGAGGTGCTGCCCAATATCCTGTCGCACCTCGCGGTCGTTGCAACGCTGGAGATGGCGCTGGCCATCCTGCTCGAAGCCGCGCTCTCCTTCCTGGGCCTCGGCGTGCCGCCGCCGCTGCCCAGCTGGGGCCTGATGATCGCCGAGGGCCGCGACTTCATGTTCTTCTCTGCCTGGGTCATCTGGATCCCTGGCATCGCGCTGTTCACCCTGGTGCTGGCGATCAACCTGTTGGGCGACGGGCTACGCGACCTGGTGGGCGCGCCGGAATGAGCCTGCTGGAGATCGAGGGATTGGAGGTCAGCTTCGGCCCGACGGCCGCGGTTCGCGGCATCGACCTGACGGTCGCGCGCGGCGAAACCCATTGCATCGTGGGCGAGAGCGGCTGCGGCAAGTCCGTCACCTCGCTCGCCATCAT
>CAXTJY010000594.1:0-2831 GCA_964244395.1 uncultured Rhodovarius sp. | reverse complement strand
ATGGATCAGCTCGGTCGAACTCGAGAATGCCGCGGTCGGCTGCGCCGGTGTGGCGGAGGCCGCGGCGATCGGGGTGTATCACCCCAAGTGGGACGAACGCCCGATCCTGCTGGTGGTGCGCAAGCCCGGCAGCGGAGTGACGGCCGACGAGGTCACCGCGCATCTGGGCAAGCACGTCGCCAAATGGTGGCTGCCCGACGAGATCCTATTCGTCGACGATCTGCCGCACACCGCGACCGGCAAGCTGCTCAAGACCGCGATCCGCGCGCAGTACAAGGATTTCCGGCTGGCGGCGGCGTAGGAATTTTCCGTCCGTCGCGGGTGACACCCCGCCGTCACTTGCCTTCGCCGACGTGTCGCGTCACGCTGCGCACATGGACACGATATCGACCGGCACCGCAGGGGAAACGGGCGTAACGCTCCCCGCGCGGCCCGAGGCGCTCCGTCTGGTTCCGCAGGAAACCGCGGTCGTCGTGATCGACATGCAGAACGCCTATGCCTCGCCCGGCGGCTACGTCGACCTGGCGGGGTTCGACATTTCGGGTGCCGCCGGGACAATCGACAAGATCGCGGCGGTGCTTGGCACGGCGCGCAGGGCCGGGGTGCAAATCGTCTACCTCCAGAACGGCTGGGACGGGGAATATCAGGAAGCCGGCGGGCCGGGCTCGCCCAACTGGCACAAGTCGAACGCGCTGAAGACGATGCGCAAGCGGCCCGAGCTGGAAGGCACGCTGCTGGCCAAGGGCGGCTGGGACTACGCGCTGGTGGCTGAGCTGGCGCCACAGCCCGGCGACATCGTGGTGCCGAAGACGCGCTATTCCGGCTTCTTCAACACCAACATCGATTCGCTGCTGCGGGCGCGTGGGATCAGGAACATCGTCTTTACCGGCATCGCCACCAATGTCTGCGTCGAGAGCTCGCTGCGCGACGCCTTCCACCTCGAATACTTCTGCGTGGTCCTGGAGGATGCGACGCATGCCGCGGGGCCGGACTTCGCGCAGAAGGCGGCGCTGTACAACATCGAGACGTTCTTCGGCTGGGTCTCCACGGTGGCGGATTTCTGTGGCGCGGTGGGGCAGCGGCCATGAAGCGGCGGCTCCTTCTGGCGGCGCCGGCAGGCTTTGGCTTTGCCGCTCCGCGGCGGGGCGCGTTGGCGCAGGAACGCTCGCTGCGGGTCATCGTCCCTTTCCCGCCCGGCGGCGCGGCGGATTTCCTGGCCCGCGCGGTGGCGGAGCCGATGGGCCAGGCACTCGGCCAGAATGTGCAGATCGAGAACCGCACCGGCGCCGGCGGCAACATCGGCACCGCGGTGGCGGCGCAGGTGGAGGCGGACGGCAACACGATCCTGCTGAACGGCCTGCCGATCGCGGTGAACCGCTTCCTGTATCCCACGCTGCCCTATGATGCGGAGCGGGATTTCGTGCCGCTCGGCCTGATCGCGATCTCGCCCAACATCATGGTGGTGCCGAACGACCTGCCGGTGAACGACGTGGCGGGGTTCGTGGCCTTGGCGCGCAGCCGGCCGCTGAACTATGCCTCCATCGGCAACGGCACCTCGCTGCATCTGGCGGGCGCGCAGTTCGCGCTGGCCGCCGGGGTGGACATGACGCATGTGCCGTATCGGGAGACCGGGGCGGCCAACACCGACGTCATGACGGGGCGGGTCGAGGTGATGTTCCAGACCATCGCGGCCGCGGCCGGGCTGGTGCGCGGCGGCCGGCTGAAGGCGCTGGCGGTGACCAGCGCGGAGCGGGCGCCAGGCTTCGAGACGGTGCCGACGCTGCGCGAGGCGGGGGTCGATCTCGTCTCGGTCGGCTGGTTCGGGCTGTTCGCGCCGCGTGCCACGCCGGCCGACCGGGTGGCGCGGCTGGAGGCGGTGCTGCGGGCGTCGGTCTCGCTGGTGGCGGCGCGCATCACCGGCAGCGGCAGCATTCCGCGCCCCCTGCCGGGGCCGGAATTCGCCGCCTTCATCGCCGAGGAAACCCGCAGGTTGGGCGAGCTGGTGCGCGCCACCGGTATCCGGGCGGATTGATCCCCGCACAATGGCAAAGCCATTGTCGCGCACCCGCACCCCCTGAAAGGAAACGCCATGCCATTTACCCCCGTCATCCCCGCCGGCTCCGGCAAGCCTCTGGCGCCCTACTCGCCCGGCGCGCTGGCCGATGGCGTGCTCTACGTCTCCGGCACGCTGCCCTTCGACCGCGACAACAACGTCATGCATCTGGGCGACGCGGCGGCGCAGACGCGGCTGGTGCTGGAAACGATCCAGGGCGTCGTCACCGCCGCCGGCGGCACCATGGCCGACGTGACGATGAACCACATCTTCCTGACGGATTGGGCGAATTACGTTGCCGTCAACACCGTCTATGCCGAGTTCTTTCCCGGCGACAAACCCGCCCGCTACTGCATCCAGTGCGGCCTGGTGAAGCCTGGGGCGCTGGTCGAGATCGCCACCGTCGCGCATATCGGCCGGTGAAGTTCAGCCTCACCGGGGAGGGCACGGAGACGGTCGTGCTCTCGGCCGGGCTGGGCGGCGCCGCGGCCTTCTGGCAGCCGCAGATGGCAGCGCTGGAAGGACAGTTCCGCGTGCTGGCCTTCGACCACCGCGGCACCGGCGCCAATGCGGAACCGCTGCCGGAGGGCTATTCCATCGGCCACATGGCCGATGACGTGGCGGCGGTGATGGATGCCGCCGGCGTGGCCACGGCGCATCTGCTGGGGCATGCGCTCGGCGGGTTGGTGGGGCTCGATCTGGCGCCCATCGAGCAGGCCAACCGTGCCGCCGGCACCGCGCGCCTCGTCGCAGAGGCGCGGCCCGGCGACCGCGTCGT
>CAXTJY010000593.1:0-2840 GCA_964244395.1 uncultured Rhodovarius sp. | reverse complement strand
CCTCCGCCAGGTCCACATCGGCCGCGCTGAAGCTGATGCAGGCGCCCAGGAAGGTGCTCATGGTGCGCTGCGCGTCGGGCGTGACCAGGATCAGACAGCGCGCGGTGGGCGCGCCGCCCTCCAGCGGCGGGGTGGGGAAATGCACGCCGACGGCTCGGATGTCATGCGCGAAGACATCGCCCAGCGCATCCTTCGCCACCTTGCCCAGGTAGCCGACACGGGCGCCCAGCCCGGCCGCCACGGCGCAACTGTTGGCCACCGAGCCGCCGCTGCTCTCCACCCCGGGGCCCATCGCCGCGTACAGCGCCTCGGCCTGGCCCGCATCGATCAGCGCCATGCCGCCCTTGTTCAGGCCGCGTTGGGTCAGGAACCCGTCCTCGGCGCGCGTCAGCACGTCCACGATCGCGTTGCCGATGCCCAGGATATCCAAAGTCGCTTGCGTCATGTCCGCTCCGCTATGGCCGGTATCGGCCGTCGCGCGGGCGATAGCGGTCGGGCGGCCCGCCGTCCACCGGCCCCGTGTGGCCAGGCCGGAGGCATCACGAATTATCCCCGCCTTCCGGCTGTGGACAAAAAAAGGGGATAACCGCAGGCCGGTCATTGTCCCGCCCCCGCCCCGGGGTTAAGCGTGCCCCGCAACAGGCTTGCCATATGATTGTGCGAGGGGAACGGGATGGCTATTTTCGGGCGCAAGAAAGACGACAGCGCGTCGGCCGAGCCGGCACGTGACGCCGGCCCCGCCATGCCCTCCCCGCGGCCGGTCGCCATGCCCGGCACGCCCGCCGCGCCCCTTTCTCCCTCGAACAAGGACCAGCCCACCATGAGCCAGACGCTGAAGCCCGCCGGCCCGCCGGCCCCCAACACCCTGGCCCCGCGCCCCGGCGGCCCCGGCGCCATCGGCGTCCCGGCCCGGCCGCAGCCGGCGCAGATGGGCGGCGAGCGCCGCACGCTGACGGTCGGCAAGGGCATCAGCGTGCAGGGCACCGTGGCCGATTGCGAGCGGCTGGTGGTCGAGGGCACCGTGGAAAGCCAGATGCTGCAGGCGGCCGAGCTGTCCATCGGCGCCACCGGCGTCTTCCGCGGCGAGGTCCAGGTCGAGGATGCCGAGGTGGCCGGGCTGTTCGACGGCACGCTGACGGCGCGCGGCAACCTGGTCATCCGCTCCACCGGCAAGGTCAACGGCGTGGCCCGCTGCAAGCGCCTTTCGGTGGAGGATGGCGGCCAGCTGACCGGCCGGATGGAAATGCTGACCGAAGGTTCGCCGCTGCCGGCGCCCGGCACCGGCGCCGCCCCGGCGCCTGCCGCCCCGGCCCCGGCCCGCCCCGCCGCCGCCGGCTAAGGCACGCCGCCGGGCGGCGGCAAGGAGGGTGGGGTGAGGGCTGCGCTGCTTGTCCTGATGGCGCTGGCAGGCTGCGCGGCCGAGCCGGACTGGAGCGCAGCGGCGCATCAGGCGCTGGCCGATGGCCGGGCCAGCCTGGCCGCGCTGGGTGCGCCGGCACCTGCCGATGCCCCGGCGCCGCGCGAACCGACGCGCATCCGCCCGTTGCGCACCGCGCGTCTGCCGGTGCCGCCCTTGGCCGGTGGCTCGGCTGGCTTCCCGACACATCATACGGATGCCGCGGCCGCCTACTCGCCAGTGCGGCCCCCGGCAGGTGGCCCCGCCGCCGAGCAGCCGGCCGTTCCGCGTTCCCTCCCCGCGAGCGCCACGGCGCTTACCGGCAGCGGACCTGAGCGCCTGGTCGCCATGCTGGGCGAGCCGGCGCTGCGCCGCGCCGAGGGGGCGGTCTCGATCTGGCTCTACAGCGCCGCCGGCTGCCAGCTCGATGTGATGTTCTACCCCGGCGCGGAAGGCCCGCGCGTGGCGCATGTGCAGGCCAGGGCCGGCGGTTTTGCCCAGAGGACCGAGGCCGCCTGCCTGCGCGACTTGGCGGCTAGCGCCCGCCGCCGGCCGCCCGAGCCCCAGCAGGGGCGGCTGGCTTTGCCCGAACCGGTCGGCTGAGGTGCTGGCTGCCTATCTCGATGCCTTCGTCCCCGCCTTCGGCCTGCTGCTGCTGGGCGCCTGGCTGAAACGGTCGCTCCTGCCGGACGACGCGGTGTGGGCCGGCATCGAGCGGCTCATATTCTGGGTGCTGTTGCCCTGCCTGCTGGTGGTGGCGATCGGTGGGGTGTCGCTGGGCAGTGTGCCCATCCTGGGCATGATGATCGCGATCTGGGGCAGCCTTGCTGTCGGCACGGCGCTGTCGGTGGCGCTGTCGCGCGCCTTCGGCCAGGGCCACGCCTCGATGACCAGCGTGCTCATGGGCGGCATTCGGTTCAACAACCTGGTCGGCTTTGCCATCGCCGGCGCCATGTTCGGCGCGCCAGGGCTGGCGCTGGGGGCGGTGGCGACCGGCATGATCGTGCCGGCGGTGCAGCTCGTGACGACCATGGCCTTCGCCGCCGGCCGCGGCGGCCGGCCCCGCGCCGGCGCCTTGCTGCGGCAACTGGCGCTGAATCCGCTGATCATCGCCTGCGTGCTGGGCTTCTGCGTGGCCGGGCTGGGCGGGCTGCCGGCCGGCATCGCCCCGCTGGCCCGCGCGCTGGGGCAGGCCTCGGTGGCGCTGGGGTTGCTGGCGGTGGGGGCGGCGCTGTCGCTGGGCGCGATGCGCGATCGGCTGCCGTTGCAGTTGGCGACGACCTTCCTCAAGCTGGCGGTGATGCCGGCGATGACGTTCGCCGCGGCCCGGCTGCTCGGCCTCGATCCGCTCTCCACCGCCATGGCGGTGCTGTTCATGGCGATGCCGACGGCGGCGACGAGCTACGTCATGGCCCGCGCCATGGGCGGCGACGCGCCCTTGATG
>CAXTJY010000592.1:0-2841 GCA_964244395.1 uncultured Rhodovarius sp. | reverse complement strand
CGGACGGTTTGATCGGGGCGGAGGGAGACGAGACTGTCCAGGCCTGGCATCGCGGGGGGTCCTAGGGAGGGGTTCGCTGGGGGGTTGTCAGGCTTGGAACGGGCGGCAAGGTGGTGCAGTTGAGGCAAGATTGTGGCAGCGCAATAAAAACGACAGCGGCTCTGGCCTTGCCGAGTTGTGAGACGGATGCGAGCACGGGGGATGCGATGGGCGCTGATCCTCTCGGCGGGGCTGGGATTGGGCATGGCTGGATGGCTGTTCCCGCCGGAATTCCTATGGCCGCAGGCGGGCGGGTCATGGCGGCCGGTGGGCGACGCAGCCCAACATGCGGTGGCGCAGCGCTACTTCATCGCTTCGCCATGGGGTTGGCCGCCGCTGGATGTCGGGCTGCTGGGCGGGATGAACCTGGCCTTCGCGGATGGGATACCGGCCCTGGCGCTGCCACTGAAGCTGCTGGCGCCGGTGCTGCCCGCGGGGTTTCACGGGATCGGCCTGTGGTACGCGATGTGCTGGGTGGCGCTGCCGCTCAGCGCGGCCTGGGCGTTGCGGGGCGCGGGCGAGACGCGATTCGTGGCGCTGCTGGCGGTGGCCATCGCGGCGATGTCGATGCCGGCTTTTGTTATGCGCTTCGGCCACGCGGCGCTGTGCGGGCATTTTCTGTTGTGGGTGGCGCTCGGCCTGTACCTGCGGCTGGTGGCAGGCCGGCGGCTCTGGGATTGGGCGGCGGCTTTGCAGATAGTCGCGCTGCTGGTGCACCCGTACCTCGCGGCGATGGTGTTGGCTCTGTTGGCAGCGGCGCCCTTGACCCTGGCATTGCGCGGGCGGCCTTCGCGGAGCGGCTGGTTGGGATTGGGGGCGGCGCTAGCCGCCATGCTCCTCATCATGGCCGCTTTCGGCTATTTCGGCGCATCCGGTGATACCGAACGTTTCTACGGAGCCTTTGCGCTCAACCTCCTGTCTCCAATATGGCCGTTCCGGTCCTGGTTTCTGGGCGCGGGCATTGCGGCGGAGATCGACGCCACCGGTCGCGGCGGCTGGGAAGGCTATAATTGGCTAGGATTGGGGCTGTGGCTGGGCATCGCCGCCGTTCTGCTGTGGCGGCCTCGCGCGGCACTGGCCGGGCTGCGGGCGCAGGCCGGCCTGGTGCTGGCGTGCCTAGGGCTGACGGCGGTCGCCGTCACCACCCGCATAGGCGCAGGCGGCACCGTGCTCGACCTTGGCGAAGCTCCGGCTTTCCTGGAACAATTTCGGGCGTCGGGCCGCTTTTTCTGGCCGGTGGGGGCAGCGCTCATGTTGGGCATTGCGGCGTTGCTGGCGCGGCAGGGCAGGGCCGGGGTGGTGGTGCTGGCGGTGTGCGCATCGGTCCAGTTCGTCGATGCCACGCCGTCCCGCCATGCATTGCGGGAATGGGCGCGGGCGCAAAGCCCCTGGCGCATCGATGCGGCGGCGCTCCGCCCCCTGCTGGCATCCGCGGACAGGGTCGTGCTGGTGCCATCCTGGCCCTGCACCACTCCCGATGACCACGCGACGCGCGAAGCCCTGCTGGAGATGCTGGCGCTGGCCAGCGAGACGCCGCGACCCATCAACACCATGTACGCCGCCCGGTGGCGCGGTGGGCCGCCGCCGTGCGTGCCGCCTCGGCCACCGGAGGCCGGCGAGCTGCGGCTGGAGTTCGATGGGGCGTGGCGCGTCACCGTAGCGCCGGGCTGAACCCCGCGCGATGCGCAGCATCGTCGCGCTTTCCGCGCTGGTGCCCTATCGCAACGCTGCGCCGACCTTCGCAGGATGCGCGCATCGTCGCTTTCTTCGCCTGTGCCCTATTGCAACGCCGCGCGAACCACCTCGCGTAGCGCCGGCAGCGTCTCCGCCTCGAACCAGGGGTTGCGCATCGCCCAGCCCACCGTGCGCCAGCTGGGATGCGGCAGGCAGAAGAAGCGCGGCAATCCCGGCTGCGCGCGCACTCGCTCGGTCATCAGCCCCGGCCCCAGGTAACGCGCCTGCGAATAGCCGCCGGCGAGGAGGACCAGCCGCACGTCCGGCATCGCGGCCAGCAGCATGGGGTGCCACAGCGGCGCGCATTCGGGACGGGGCGGCTTGTCGCCGCCCTTCGGCAATACGCCGGGGTAGCAGAAGCCCATCGGCATGATGCCGATGCGGCTTTCGTCGTAGAACACCTCTGGGGTCATGTTCAGCCAGCCGCGCAACCGGTCGCCGCTGGCATCGGTCCAGGGGGTGCCGCTGATATGCACCTTGGTGCCCGGCGCCTGGCTGACGATCAGCATCCGCGCGGTGGGCGAGCCTCGCAGGATGGGGCGCGGCCCGAGCGGCAGATGCGCCTCGCACAGCCGGCAGGCGCGCACCTGTTCGAACAGCGCCTTCACGCGCTGGGGATGTGGCGTTCCACCCCGGCGCGATGGCGAGGCCATCGTCGCTTCAGGGCAGTGGCTCGCTGGGGATGTGCCGTTCCACAAGGTAGAGCGGCCGGCCCTTGGTTTCGTTGAAGATGCGGCCGAGATATTCGCCGATGATGCCCAGCATCATCATCTGCACCCCGCCCAGGAACAGGACGGCGGCCATCAGGCTGGGATAGCCGGCGACCGGATTACCGAAGAATACCGTGCGCACCAGCAGCTGCAGGATGTACAGCGCGGCAAAGAAGGCCACGATCAGGCCGAGATAGCTGGCGATCTTCAGCGGCCCGACAGTGAAGCTGGTGATGCCCTCCAGGCTGAGGTTCCACAGTTTCCACCAATTCCATTTCGTGGTGCCGGCGGCGCGCGGAGCGCGTTCGTAGGGGACGGCCACCGAAGGAAAGCCGACCCAGGCGAACAGCCCTTTCAT
>CAXTJY010000591.1:0-2856 GCA_964244395.1 uncultured Rhodovarius sp. | reverse complement strand
TGGAAGGCAAGATTTTCGGCCACCGTCAGCGACGCCTTCAGCCCTTCCTGATGGCCAAGATAGCGCAGCCGCCTGGCATGGGCTGAGGGCTCCTTCCGAATGTCCTCGCCCGCCCACAGCACCCGCCCCTCGGCCGCCGGCAGCAGGCCGCACAACACCCGCAGCAGGGAGGATTTGCCGGTGCCGTTCGGCCCCAGCAGCAGGGCCGCTTCACCCGGCTGCAGCGTGAAGGACAGCCTGGCGAAGACCAGCCGCTCGGCCCGCCAGCAGGCCAGCTCCTCGGCGCTCAGCATGCGCGCCGCTGGCCGCGGTAAAGCCTCATAAAGTCATGTCGCGCATGGTCGCCGCACCTTGGACCGCAGGGTTGTCCATGCTTTAAGCAGCGGCGGCAAGGCATAGAGGACCACGCACCACATGCGCATCACCGGGCAGGATACCCTGAAGACGAAGTCCACGCTCGTCGTGGACGGCAAGACCTACCACTATTTCAGCCTGCCCGAGGCCGCCAAGACGATCGGTGACATCGCCCGCCTGCCGATGAGCCTGAAGGTGCTGCTGGAGAACGTGCTGCGCTTCGAGGATGGCCGCAGCTATTCGGTGAAGGACGCCGAGAGCATCGCCGGCTGGCTGGTCGAGGGCCGCTCGACCCAGGAAGTGCCGTTCAAGCCGAGCCGCATTCTCATGCAGGATTTCACCGGCGTGCCGGGCGTGGTCGACCTCGCGGCGATGCGGGACGGCATCATCGCCCTGGGCGGCGACCCGCGGAAGGTGAACCCGCTGGTGCCGGTCGATCTGGTCATCGACCATTCGGTGATGGTGGATGTCTCCGGCACCGCCGACGCCATGCAGAAGAACGTCGAGATGGAGTTTGAGCGCAACGGCGAACGCTATGAGTTCCTGCGCTGGGGCCAGAGCGCGTTCAGCAATTTCCGGGTCGT
Organism: uncultured Rhodovarius sp.; assembly: GCA_964244395.1. Classification (GTDB taxonomy): domain Bacteria; phylum Pseudomonadota; class Alphaproteobacteria; order Acetobacterales; family Acetobacteraceae; genus Rhodovarius. The sequence continues at coordinate 1,918 of CAXTJY010000591.1, read as the reverse complement.
GCCGCCGGGCACCGGCATCTGCCACCAGGTCAACCTGGAATACCTGGCCCAGGTGGTGTGGACGGCGACCGACGCCGGCGACGTCTATGTCTATCCCGACAGCTGCTACGGCACCGACAGCCACACCACCATGGTCAACGGCCTGGGCGTGCTGGGCTGGGGCGTGGGCGGCATCGAGGCGGAAGCGGCCATGCTGGGCCAGCCCATCGCCATGCTGATCCCCGACGTCATCGGCTTCCGGCTGACCGGCCGCCTGAAGGAAGGCGTCACCGCGACCGATCTGGTGCTGACGGTGACGCAGATGCTCCGCAAGAAGGGCGTCGTCGGCAAGTTCGTCGAATTCTACGGCGAGGGGCTGAACGACATGCCACTGGCCGACCGGGCCACGATCGGCAACATGGCGCCGGAATACGGCGCGACCTGCGGCATCTTCCCGATCGACGCGGTGACCATCGAGTACCTGCGCATCTCCGGCCGAGACGAGCATCGCATCGCGCTGGTCGAGGCGTATGCCAGGGCGCAGGGGATGTGGCGCGACGCGAGCAGCCCGGACCCGGTCTTCACCGACACGCTGGAGCTCGACATGGGCACCGTGGAGCCTTCCATGGCCGGGCCGAAGCGGCCGCAGGACCGGGTGCTGCTGTCGGGCGTCGCCGCCGGCTTCGCCCGCGACCTGGCCGGCGGCGTGATGGGCGTGCCGGGCGACCAGCCGGACCTGCGAGTGCCCGTGGCGGGCGCCAATTACGATCTGGGCCATGGCGACGTGGTCATCGCCGCCATCACCTCCTGCACCAACACCTCCAACCCCTACGTCATGGTCGCGGCCGGACTGGTGGCGCGCAAGGCGCGCGCGAAGGGCCTGCGGCCGAAGCCCTGGGTGAAGACCTCGCTCGCCCCCGGCAGCCAGGTGGTGACCGACTATTTCAACGCCGCCGGCCTGACCGAGGATCTGGACGCGATGGGCTTCCAGACGGTGGGCTATGGCTGCACCACCTGCATCGGCAATTCCGGCCCGCTGGCGGAACCGATCGTGGACGCCATCGAGGACAACAAGCTGGTCGTCTCCGCCGTGCTATCCGGCAACCGCAACTTCGAGGGCCGGGTGCACGCCAACGTCCGCGCCAACTACCTGGCCAGCCCGCCGCTGGTGGTGGCCTACGCCCTGGCCGGCAGCACCAAGATCGACCTGACGACCCAGCCGCTGGGCAATGGCAGCGATGGCCAGCCGGTGTATCTGCGCGATATCTGGCCGACGCAGAAGGAGGTCAACGACACCGTGCACGGCGTCGTCACCCGCAAGGCCTTCCTGCATCGCTACGGCGACGTGTTCCGCGGCACCGACCAGTGGCAGGCCATCAAGGTCGCCGCCGACAGCGACACCTATCGGTGGAACTCCGGCTCGACCTACGTGCAGAACCCGCCCTATTTCGAGGGCATGACGATGGAGCTGACACCCATCGCCAGCTTCCACGGCGCCCGCATCCTGGCGCTGCTGGCAGACAGCATCACCACCGACCACATCTCGCCCGCCGGCAACATCCGGAAGGTCTCGCCGGCCGGCGACTACCTGCTGGAACACCAGGTGCGGCAGGCCGACTTCAACAGCTACGGCGCCCGCCGCGGCAACCATGAAGTCATGATGCGCGGCACGTTCGCGAACATCCGCATCAAGAATGAAATGCTGGACAATGTCGAGGGCGGCATGTCGAAGCATTACCCCTCCGGCGACGTCGCGCCGATCTACGACGTGGCCGAACGCTATAAGGCCGAGGGCGTTCCGCTGGTCATCTTCGGCGGCAAGGAATACGGCACCGGCTCCTCGCGCGACTGGGCGGCGAAGGGCACCTTCCTGCTGGGCGTGAAGGCGGTGATCGCGGAAAGCTTCGAGCGCATTCACCGCTCCAACCTCGTCGGCATG
>CAXTJY010000590.1:0-2861 GCA_964244395.1 uncultured Rhodovarius sp. | reverse complement strand
GCTGCATGGCTTGCAGCCGCACCTTGCGTGAGGAGACGATGGCCAGTTCGCTCATGGCGAACAGCCCGTTCAACGCCACCAACAGAAGGATCGTGACGATCTCGAAGCCGATATTCATGCGGCCCGCTTGTAGGGCCAGCGGCGCCGGGGCGGCACCCCTCTTCTGCGGGGTCCAGCATTGGTCACTGCCTCTGCATCAAAATCTTAAGAAATTGTGACTTGTTCTCTTTTTGAGACGTGGTTAAGGTACATCCTTAGCAGAGCGGGCGAGCAATGGGGCGCGCCGCATCGTATCAGAGTGCGCCATGAACCGAGCCGAGGTCATCAGCTTTCCGAACAAGCCGGAGGATCGGTTGCGCGTCGCCCTGCGCGAACTGGAACACGCCCTGTCCGACCAGGCGCTCGCTTTCCAGGAATTCCGCATGAACATGGCACTGCTCGGCACCGCGGTGGGTGGGCTGGAGCGCAATCTGGAAAGCTATCGTGGCACGCTGGACACGGTGGGGCTCGATGCCGCCGAGGCGCATCACGCCGCGATGATTCCCTGACCTCGATGTCGCGGCCCCTGGTGGCCAGGGCGTGGCGCGGCTAAAGCTTGGCGATGCGTCCTCTTCTCCCCCTGCTCCTGATCTTGCCCGCGCTGGCCGGTTGCTCGCGCATCGGAAATCTGCTGCCGGGCCGTTCCACTTCCAGCTTCGACACGCAGGAGTTGGCGGTAAGCGCGCCTGTGTTCGGCGAGATCATCCGCGCCGCGGCGGTGTGCGGCGTGCCGATGTCGCTGACCGCGCAGGATCGCGGTGCGCGGATCGAGGGGGCCGCACTGCTCGGCTTCCAGCGCCAGGGCGGCGACGCCATGCGCAACCAGTATCTGGCCAGCGTCCAGCCGCCGAACTTCAACCCGGCACAGCGCGGCCGCGACCGCTCCGGCTATTGCGGGGGGAAGCGGGTGGATATCGAGCGGGCCGATACCTTCCTGAACGGCGCCGAGGGCGAGGCGCTGGCGCGGCGGGCGGATGCGGCGACGCGGTCGCTGTCGCGGTAATAATCTCTTCGACGAATGTAGTGTCTGGGCATCGTGGAGGTGGCCGGGTCGAGACCGGCCGTGACACAAGAGTCTCAGTGCGGGGAGCGCCGTACCCCGCCATCCACATGCACGACCTGGCCGGTGATGTAGCGCGCCCGCGGTGAGGCGAGGAACGCGACCAGCACCGCCAGATCCTCCGGCTCGCCGATGTATCCGGCCGGCACCTGCGTCTCCGCCCAGTGCCGCCTCGCTTCCTCGGTAGGCAGGATGCGGTTGTCGATCTGCTCGGAGTGGATGCGACCAGGCGGGATCGAGTTCACCGTGATGCCATCGCGCCCCAGGGCGCGGCTCAGCGCCTTGGCCCAGATGTGCACGGCGCCGTTGGGGGCGTTGGCGGCGTTGATGTTGTGCGGCTCGTCCTGGCCGGTGATGTTGATGATGCGGCCGAATTGCTCCGCCTGCATGGACGGGATCAGCGCGTGTGCCATGCGGCGGCCGGCGTGGAAATTGATCTCCATTGCCTCCAGCCAGACCTCGTCGCTGCCGAGATCGGTCTGCGGCCGCGACGAGCCGGCGTTGTTGACCAGGATGTCGCACCGCCCGAAGCGGGCCAGGATGGCATCGCGGGCAAGCGCGCCGGCATCGGGGGCGCGGAAATCCTGTTCCAGGATGAGCGGCTCGGCGCTGGCCGGCAGTTCGGCCGCGAGCGATTCCAGCAAGGGGCGGCGCCGCGCCAGCAGCGCCATGCGGCAGCCCTCCTCCGCCAGGATGCGGGCGATGCTTCGGCCCAGCCCGGCTGAAGCGCCGGTCACCAGCGCCACCCGCCCTGCCAATTGCAGATCCATCCCAGCCCCCAAAGAAAACGCCGCGGAGGTTGCCCCCCGCGGCGTGTTTCGTGAAGCCGACCGAGCCTATTCGGCCAGCGCCTTGTCCTTGCCCTTGCGGAGGGCCGGCAGGGCCATGGCCAGCAGCGCAAGCACACCGATGCCCAGCATGGTCGCGCTGATCGGCCGCTGCACGAACACCATCGGGTCGCCACGGCTCAGCAGCATGGCGCGGCGCAGGTGCTCTTCCATCATCGGCCCCAGCACGAAGCCGATCAGCAGCGGCGCCGCCTCCAGCTTCAGCTTGTTGCACATGTAGCCGAACACCGAGAACAGCACCGTCATGTAGACGTCGAAGACGTTGTTGTTCAGCGAGTAGACGCCGATCGAGCAGAACACCAGGATCGCCGGGTAGAGGTACTTGTAGGGCACCTGCAGCAGCTTCACCCACATGCCGATCAGCGGCAGGTTGATGACGAGCAGCATCAGGTTGCCGATCCACATCGAGGCGATGAGGCCCCAGAACAGGTCCGGCTGGGCTTCCACCATGCGCGGGCCGGGCTGAATGCCCTGGATGATCAGTGCGCCCACCATCAGCGCCATGACGGCGTTGGGCGGGATGCCGAGGGTCAGCAGGGGGATGAAGCTGGTCTGGGCGGCGGCGTTGTTGGCGGCTTCCGGGCCGGCCACGCCTTCGATGGCGCCGAAGCCGAACTGGTCGCGCCCCCGGCTCATCTTGCGTTCCATCATGTAGCTGCCGAAGGCGGCCAGCGCGGCGCCGCCGCCGGGCAGGATGCCCAGGAAGGAGCCGACGATCGTGCCGCGCAGCACCGCGGGCGTGGCGCGGGAGAACTCTTCCTTGGTCAGCCACAGGCTGCCGACCTTGGCAGTCAGCACCGAGCGGGATTCCGGCCGTTCGAGGTTCAGCACGATCTCGGCAATGCCGAACATGCCCATGGCCACCGGCACGAAGCCGATGCCGTCCGACAGTTCCGGGATGCCGAAGGTGAAGC
>CAXTJY010000589.1:0-2863 GCA_964244395.1 uncultured Rhodovarius sp. | reverse complement strand
CCGCCTCGACATTGTCGCCGGCCACCCAGCCACTGGCGCTGACATAGGCGGCATCGGTCCCGCCGCCAGCCAGTTCGCCCACCACATCGCCGGCATCGTCCACGAAGTAAATGTCGTCGCCGGCGCCGCCGACCAGCATGTCGTTGCCCGGGCCGCCCGTCAGCGTGTCGTTGCCGGCGCCGGCGAAGATCATGTCGTCGCCCGTGCCCCCGCTCAGCGCGTCGTTGCCCGCCTGACCGTAGATGGTGTCATTGCCGGCACCGCCATCGATGGTGCTGTTCAGCGTTGCATTGGCCACCAGGGATTCGGCGCCGAAGCTGCCGGTGACCTGGGTGGCGGTGCCATAGAGACGGATGGTTTCGACATTGGGGCCGGCCGTCCAGCCATTGACCATGACGTAGGCGGTGTCGTTGCCCTCGCCGATGTTCTCGACGAAGCTGTCTCCGGCATCCTCGATCACCGCGCTGTCGTCGCCGATTCCGCCGATCAGGATGTCGTTGCCGGCGCCGCCATACAGATTGTCGTCACCCTGGCCGCCGGCCATGACGTCGGCGTCGGCGCCGCCGAAGAGCTGGTCGTTGCCGACCCCGCCATCGATCGCGTCGCGCCCTACGCCCCCCGAGACGGTGTCGTTGCCAGCACCACCCTGTATGGTGTCGTCTCCGACTGTACCTTGGATGGCGTCACCCGCCGCGGTGCCGACCCGGTTCGCGCCCTCGAAGACGCCGTTGAAGCGCAGCTGCAGGTTCTCGATGCGGGTGTCGGCGGCCTGCGCCGTGTCGGCGATGCCGTAGGCGGTGGCGGGCGTCGCATATTTTGCCTGCAGGTAGTCCTGGAACGCCTTCTGCTCGCCGAGCACCTGAGTCAGGCTGATGCCGACGGTCTGCGCCGTTGCCTCGACGGTCAGGTCGAGGGCCGGGTTGACCGCCGCCGACAACCCGCCATTGGTTAGCAGGTAGCGGAAGTTGCTGGCATTGGCCTTGATCGGGTAGCCGTCGCCGCCATTGGCGGTGAAGTTGAGCACCGAAACGCTGATGACGGCGGGCGCCAGCGGGCTGACCGCGCCGTTCTCATAGACCCGCGCGATGACATTGTTGTCGACGTCGATCATCGAGATCGACGTCACCCGGTCGCCGACCGCGCGGGTCAGGTCGAAGCCGACCCGGAAGCCGCCGATCTGCGCGTAGCCGCCGTTGCCGGCCGCCAGCGTCACACCGTATTCGAGGATGTTCTTGATGCCCTGCGGCGTCGCGTCGAACACCATCAGCTTGTTGTCGAAGCGCAGCGCGTTCTCGATATCGAGCGTCGAGATGGCGCCCGTCGGCTTGTTGGCGGTCGGGTTGGCCGCCGTCTGCAGCTTGATTCCGGTGGCAGCGTCGATGGTGCCAATAGAGCCGCGGATGCCGCCGCCATTTTTCAGCGAGCCGACGAAGCTGCCCGCGCCCAGCGCGACCTGGGCTTTGAAAAGGTTGGCGTCGGCCGACAGGTCGCCCAGGTTGATTTCCTGGGCGCGGCCGAAGAAACGGTCACCTTCCAGATAGACGCTGGAATAGCCCCAGATCTGGCCATCCTTGAGGTTGATCACGCTGCCGATCGCGTCGGTGATCTGCTGCACCTCGCCGCCGCGGGTACCGTCAGCGAAAATGACGTTTTTCTCGGCCTGGCTCAGCGTGCCGTCATTGTTGCCTACGATCCGGTCCACGCCCGCATCGGTGGTGATGTAGGCGCCAGAGGTGTTGGCGTTGACGCTGCTCTCGACGATGCGGCCGGCGCTGTCGAAGTCGATGGTGAGGCGGCCGACGTAGTTGAAGCTGCCGTCGGTGTTGACCAGGGCGACACGGCCGCCGGTGGCGTCGGTATAGAACTCAGGGTAGCTGCCGCCCACCGTGTCGGTCGGCGCGATCACGTCGTTGCCGTCGGCGAAGATGGTGTTGCTGCCGCCGCCGATGATCACGTCCACGCCCGAGAGCTTGGTGGCCAGCAGGCGCTCATTGCCGACGTTCTGCAGGTGGGTCATCAGGATAATCTTGTTGATCCCCTGGGCCACCATCTGGTTGATGAAGGGCTGCAGGATGGTCGCCAGCTCATCCATGTTGTCGCGGCCGCCATCGCCGGCCGGATCCTGCACGGTGACACCGCCGATGCTGGAAATGGACGCCAGCACCTGGGTCGTGGCCGCCAGGATGCCGATGGTCTGGCCGCCCTTGGTGATGGTGGTCCAGGGCGAGATCTCGCGGCCCGTCGCCTCGGCGCGGATGCCGGCGCCGGCGGAAAGCTCGGCCGCCGTGGTGGCGTAGTTGGCGGCATCCTGCAGCGTGGCAGTGAACAGGCCGGACAGCGCGGCGTCGCCAGTGAAGGTCAGGTTGGCGGACAGGTAGGGGTAGTTGGCGCCGATGTTGGTGATGCTGGCCAGGGTGGGCTGCGCCGGGGTGGCGGGCAGCGTGGCGGTGAAGTCGAAGGCGGCGGCCAGGGCGTTGGTGCCCAGGTCGAACTCATGGTTTCCGAAGGTGCTGGCCTGCACGCCGATGGCGTTGATGATGGCGACGTCGGCCTGGTTGAAGCCCAGGGTGCCGTTGCGCACGCCGGTCAGGCTGCCGGCGGCGAGGCCGTAGAATTGCTCATAATAGCTGGCGACCTCGTCACGGACCGACGGGTCGGTGCCGGCGGCGGTGAAGGGGCCGGGGATGAAGGTATCGCCCGAAGCGAGAGTGATGCTGTTGGCGACCCGATCTTCGAGATTGTCCACGATCGCTGCGAAGTTCTTGGCCCGACCCACCGCCTCGACGCCCGCCTCGAAATCCGAAGCATGCAGGATTTGCAGAGTATAGTTTCCCGACATCGCGCTATTCTCCCGAAATGGCTG
>CAXTJY010000588.1:0-2864 GCA_964244395.1 uncultured Rhodovarius sp. | reverse complement strand
AAGTAATTGGCCCGCAGCGCGTACCAGGGGAATTTCGAGTAGCCGCCCGGCCGCTCGGCATCCAGTGTCAGGCCGATGACGGGGGATTGGCGCATCCGGCTTGCTAGACTGCGCAGGGGCCACGCCGCAAGTTGTCGGCATGGTCTCGGCGATGCAGCAGGCGATTTGTGAAGCCCAGGCGGCGGCGGCGCGGGGCGAGGTGCCGGTGGGCGCCGTGGTGACGGACGCCGCGGGCGAGGTGCTGGCGGCTGCCGGCAACCGCGTCGAGGAGCGGTGCGACCCATCCGCCCATGCCGAGATGCTGGCGCTGCGCGAAGCTGCGGCCCGGCTTGGCGACAAGCACCTGGCCGACTGCACGCTGACTGTCACTCTGGAGCCCTGCGCCATGTGCGCCCAGGCGGCTTCGCTGTTCCGGGTGCGCCGGGTGGTGTTCGGCGCCTACGATCCCAAGGGCGGCGGCACCGAGCATGGCGCGCGGGTGTTCAGCCACCCGCAATGCCTGCATGTGCCGGAGGTGGTGGGAGGCGTGCGGGAGGCAGAATGCGCCGGCCTGCTGAGCGCCTTCTTCGCCGGATTGCGGTAGCCATCCCCGTTATCCCCAGCTTTGTGCGGCAAAACACAAAAAGTCTCTGAAACCTTTTCCACTCAGCCCCCCAGACGTAGCCCCAGTTCGCGCACCGTCTCGATCTCCTGCCGGTTGGCCTCGATGACGGAGTTGGCGTAACCCTCGCTGTCGAGGTAGCGCAGCGGCATGTCGAAGCGGCGCAGCACGGCGCGATGCGCGGGGTCGTGCAGCGCCTCGCGAAAGGCGTCGTGCAGGGCGTTGACCGCGGCCGGTTCCATGCCGCGCGGGCCGGCCAGGCCGTAGGTACTTTCGCTCACCACGTCCCAGCCGCATTCCTGCAGCGTGGGCACATCGGGGAAGCGCTCGGCGCGGGTCGAGGTGTAGACTGCCAGCAGCCGCAGCCGGCCCTCCAGCACCATGTCGGCCCAGGCGGAGGTCTCGCAGGAGAAGGCGATCTGGCCGCCGAGCAGGGATTGCAGGTTGGGCGCGGCCCCGCGAAACGGCACTGCGGTCCAGTCCAGCCCGGCCAGGGTGGCCAGGCGGCGCATCGGGATGTCGGTCGTGTTCGCGCCGGGCACGCCGTAGAAGACCTGGCCGGGGTGGCTGCGGGTGTGGTCGACCAGTTCGGCCATGCTTTGCCAGGGGGCGTCCGGCCGCACGACCACGCCGCCCATGTAGCCAACGAGGCGGATGACCCAGGTGAAGGCCTGCAGCGGCTCGAACGGCACCGGCTGGCCGGCGGAGCGCATAATGGCGGGCAGGCGGAAGGTGCCAAGCGGCATCTGGCCCAGCGTGTAGCCATCCGGCCGGGCTTCCCGCGCCAGGTGCTGGGCGCCGAGGGTGCCGGAGGCGCCGGGGCGGTTCTCGACGATGACGGACTGGCCGAGGATTCGGCCGGCGATGTCGGCGAGGGAGCGGATCTGGATGTCCGTGGCACCGCCGGGGGTCCAGGGGAGGAGGATGCGGAGAGGGCGGTCGGGGAAGCCCGAGGGCGCGCGTTGCGCCAGCGCAGGGGTGGCGAGCGTGAGGGTCAGCAGCGCGCGGCGGCTTGGCATGGGTGTTTCCTTCACGGCAAGCTTGCGCCGCAAGAGTCTGCACAGTCCAGAAGTCAGAGTGCAGCGCGGATATCGGTCCGGCTGAAGTCATTCCCTTTGAAGAGCAGGGCTTCGTTTGCGGCCATCGCCGTTGCGTAGGACATGCAGTCGCCGAAATTCAGGCCCGCCGGGTGGCGACCCTTACCGAAGCGACGAAACGCGTCCGTTGCACGCTCCCGGTCCTCCCAGGTGAAAGGCAGCGTTTCAACGGCAAACCACTTCCTCCATTCCCGCACCTCCAGGTAACCAAGCTCTCCGACGCGCCCTATCATCACCATGTTCGCCTCGAACAGGGTCGCCTCACCGACGATTCCCGTCTTGTCGGCCAGAATGGCCGCGCTGAATGGTCAGCCGCTCGGGTTCCCCCAAGATAATGGCGATCATCGCGGAGGTATCGATCACCATCAGGTCGGCAGGCCATTCTCGTCATAGCCCAGGATTTCATCGGCGGTTCGATTATCGAGAACAGGGAGCGAGTCGAAACGACGGAACAAATCTTCGAGGTCTTCAACAGTGACCGCCTGGCCGCGTCTAAGCCGCTCCCGATCCAATCGTTCGGCCAGCGCCTTGCGAATGGCCTGGGTCGGGCTTTCGCCCGTCAGCTTGGCAACCTCCTGGGCGAGGCGGTCCGTCTCGGTGCCCTTCAGCTCAAAAGCCACTGCACAAATCCGACGGGTGGATCAGGGACGACATATCCCCGCATTCCCTTTAGCTCAAACGCAAATTCAGCCGCTCGATCAACTCCCGCTCCTCGCTCATCGTCTGCCGGACGAAGGCGATGTAGTCCGCCGTGTTCTTCAGCATCGGCGCCATGTCGAAGCGGTCCAGGATGGCGATGTGCGCGGGGTCTAGCGTGGCGTCGTGGAAGGCGTCGTGCAGCGCCCGCACCACGCCTGTATCCATGCCGCGCGGGCCGGCAAGGCCGTAGGGGCTGGCCGAGACGATATCAATGCCGCTTTCGCGCAGCGTCGGCACGTCCGGGAAGCGCTTCGCCCGCGCCTCCGTCCATTGCGCCAGCACGCGCACGCGCCCCTCCAGCGCCATCGGCGCCCAGGCCGAGCTGTCGGCCAGGATGTCGATCTGCCGGCCCAGCAGCGGGCCGCGCTCGGATTCGGCCAGCTTCTCGATGGAAGACGCGATGTCGTTCCTGCCGGCATCGGCAATGTCGGCCATGCCGGGCATTACCAGCGGCAACATCGTGGTGC
>CAXTJY010000587.1:0-2875 GCA_964244395.1 uncultured Rhodovarius sp. | reverse complement strand
GGGTCGTACACCACATGCGCGGCGGTCAAGATATCGTTGCGGCCGACCATGACGCCCGAGCCGCTGCTGAAGGTGCCGTCGCTCCAGGCCACGTCGATCAGGACGACGGTGTTGTAGGGCGCGGCGTCGGCGTTGGGGTGACTGACGGTCAAGGGGTGCGTGATCCGGCAAAGGGAAAAGGTAGCATTAACAGGGCGACGCGCCGGTCGCCAAGGTGGCGTTCAGCGGTGGGGATCGCCGGCGCGGAGCACCGCCACCGTCCGCGCCACCCCCTCCTCCAGCCGCGTCATCGGCGCGTTGAAGCCGGTGGCGCGCAGCCGGTCCAGCCCTGCCAGGGTGTGATACTGGTAGCGATCGCGGATCCCCTCCGGAATGTCGATGAAGCGGATTTCCGCCTTCCGCTCCATCGCGGCTGCCACCGCGCGCACCAGGTCGAGCCAACTGCGGGCCGCGCCGGCGCCCACATTCAGCAGCGGCGGCGCTGCGCCCTGGCGCAGCAGGAACAGCACCACATCCACCACGTCATCCACATGAACGAAGTCTCGCAGCTGCTGGCCATCGGCGTAATCGGGCCGGTGGCTGCGGAACAGCTCCACCGTTTCGCCGCGCGACAGGGTTTCGAACACCTTGTGCACCACGCTGCGCATCGGCCCCTTATGCTGCTCGTTCGGGCCATAGACGTTGAAGAATTTCAGCCCGCAGCAGAGCGGCGGCAGCGCCCCGCCCACCTCGCGCCGCGCCGCCACGGCCTGGTCGAACAGATGCTTGCTCCAGCCATACAGGTTGAGCGGCCGCAGCGCCCGCAGCGCAGGCAGGCCGGCCTCGTCGTCATACCCCGCCGCCCCGTCACCATAGGTCGCGGCCGAACTGGCGTAGAGGAACGGCACCCGCTGCGCCGCGCACCAGTCCAACAGCATCAGCGAGAAGCGGAAATTGCGCCGCATCAACTCGTCGCCGTCGCTCGCCAGGGTGGAGGAATTGGCGCCCATATGCACCACCGCATCGAGCTTGCGGCCCGCCAGCCACCCCGCCAGTTCCTCCGGCGGCACCACATCGGCCAGCACGCGCTTCGCCAGGTTGCGCCACTTGCCGCTGTCGCGCAGCAGGTCGCTCACCACCACGTCGTGGCGCCCCGCATCGTTCAGCGCGGCCACGATGTTGCTGCCAATGAAGCCGGCGCCGCCGGTGACCAGGATCATGCGGCGCTTATGGCAGGTGCGAGGCGCTTGTAGAACATCGTGGTCTCGGCCGGCACGCCATCCGGCCGCAAGGCGTGGTCGGGCACGCGGCCGTATTCGACCCACCCGGCCGCACGGTACAACGCGTCACCGGCGCTGCCGCTCTCGGTGTCGAGCAGCAGCAGGGTTCGGCCGAGGGAGAGGGCCAGGGCCTCTACCGCCGCCAGCAAATCCCGGCCCAGGCCGAACCGCCGGGCAGAGGAATGCACGATCATCTTGCCGATCTCCGCGCGGAACGGGGCATTGGACTGCGCTGCCAGGAACAGCAGCACATGCCCCAGCGGCTGTCCTTCCGCCGAAGCCACCAGCAGGTGGGTGGTGCCGTCGCGCAGACCGGAAATCTGCTTCCGCCAGAAGGCCTCGGACTCCTCCCGGCCGAACCCGGCCAGGAAGTTGACGGAGGCGCCATGCGCCACGGCATCGACCAAGAGCGGCGCCAGGGCGGACAGCCTGATCTCCGTCCGCTCGGCCGTCCATTGTTCGATCATGGGCGCGCCCTTTCAAGGATGACGGCGTAGCGGGTGGGCCGCCGCGTCGGGTTGTGGAAGCGCACGGGCTCGCCGAAGCGCATGGCCAGGCAGTCGCCGGTGGCCAGGCGATGCGTGGCCTGGCCAAGCGTGAGGGCAAGCCGGCCGGCCAGCACCCAGACGTGCTGGCCCGTGGCGGCGACCCGGTCATTGTCGAAGGTGACGGCCGCCGCCGCCGGCAGGGTGACTTCGACGATTTCCACCGGCCCACCGGCGGCGGAGATGGCGCGGCGGGTGTAGCCGGTGCCGGGGTCGCGCCACAGCGTCTGCTCGGCCCGGCGCCGCAGCGGCGTGCCGGCAGGCGCCTCGAACAACGCCGACAGCGTCACCCCCAGCCCGCCGGCGAGCCGGTTGAGCAGCTGCGCCGTCGCGCTGGATTCGCCGCGCTCGACCCGGGACAGCATGGCACGGCTGACGCCGGAGGAGGCGGCCAGGCCGTCCAGCGTGGCGGCGCCGCGCAAGGCGCGGATGCGGGCGCCGATGCGCTGGTCGATGTCGCTCATATCGTCAGCATAATGTCCAATATAATGGAATCAAGTCACGGCGTCGGTGTGCGATGGAGCTTTCCCGGCCCTGATGGTTTCGCGGCAGCGTACGCCGCAGCGGCGGCTGCAAGCCGGCCGGCCACCCGGCCCCAGCGCGGCCCGACTTCCATCAGTGTCGTCGAGCCCATCGCACCCCCGGCTTCAAACCCCTACCCTGCCGCCATGTCCGACCCCCGCCGAGAATCCCCCTCCGTCGCCCGCAATCGCGAGCCCATCCTGGCCGCCCTGCGCAGCATCCTGCCCGCCACCGGTACGCTGCTGGAGGTCGCCAGCGGCTCCGGCGAGCACGCGCTGGCCATCGCCGCCGCCTTCCCCGGCCTGACCGTCCTACCCAGCGACCCCAGCCCCGAAGCCCGCGCCAGCATCGATGCCTGGGCCGAAAGCCACGCCAACATGCGCGCTGCCCTGGAACTCGACGCATCGGCCAAATGGCCAGCCCTCCAGGCCGACGTCATCCTGTGCATCAACATGATCCACATCGCCCCCTGGGCCGCGACCACCGGCCTGCTGGCCGGCGCGGCCGCCGTGCTGGCCGCCGGTGCCCCGCTCATCCTCTACGGTCCCT
>CAXTJY010000586.1:0-2883 GCA_964244395.1 uncultured Rhodovarius sp. | reverse complement strand
CCTTGAATCAACCCTCCGTCCGCGCCGCAAGCATTTTAATGGGTCCTGAACCTAGACTCGCTCCACGAATTCATCCTCCACCTGGGAGTTTGCGCTTCCTGCCCCTCGCAGAGGGAGTCGCGGTGTCTGCGATGCGCTTGAGTTCGTCCAGATCGGTGATGATGGCGGCTGCCCCACCCTCTGTCTGACGACGCGACTCCGCGAATGCTTGGTATCGTCTATGCGCGGTGGCATGTGCCTGCTCGGCGGAGATCGATCCTAGTCCGTGCAGAATCGGCAGATCGTTGGAGCTCAGGAAAAGGTCCAGCACCTGCTCCCAATCCACGAGGTGCATCGTTTGCCTGCGGCTGGCACGCAGCTCCGCAGTGTTCAGGAAGGTCTCCACGATGAGGTTGAGCTGGCTCACTTCCCGCTCGCTCAGGTAGTTCTTGGCAGTCGTTACATCGCCCTTGTGAACGCGGCTGCCCTTCCAAGTGGTCAAGCCCATATTCGCTACCCCAGGACTTGAACGCGCCGCGATAATTTCGGCCGCGGTTTGGCCGGTCACCGAGAATAGCATCTTGTTCTGGATGGTGGCGTAGAACGAATGCGCGGCATTACCTTTCGCATCGTAATCCACGCCGAGGGGCGAGGATGTCGCGGACCTTCTGATAGAATCGCGCTTCCGATGTCCGGATATCGCGAATGCGGGCGAGAAGTTCATCGAAGTAGTCGAATTCTGGATCCTTGAGGCGCTCGTCATTCATGACGAAGCCCTTCACCAGGTAGTCCTTCAGGGCCGTTATGGCCCACTGCCGGAACTGGGTGCCGCGGTCGGAGCGTGCCCGAAAACCAATCGCCAGAATGATGTCCAGGCGGTAGAGCTTCACATCGCGGCGAACCGTCCGCCCACCCTCGGATCGAACTTGTAAGTCCTGCTTACAAGTTGCCTCCTCCAACAGCTCTCCTTCAGCGAGGATGTTGCGAATATGGATGGTCACGTTCTGCGGCGAGACCTGGAAGAGCTCGGCGATCTCTGCCTGGGTAAGCCACACAGTGCCATCGATGGCCCGAAGCTGAATCTCCGTCAGGCCATCGGTTGTACGATAGAGAACGACCTCGCCTTCGGACACGCCGCATATCCCTGATCAATTCCGCGAACCGAAGCGCTTCTCGCGGTGGAGTCCAGCATGGCGATTCCACAGCGACCGCGGAGTGTTCATGCCCGACGGGCCGTGGTCAGACTGCGCGGGATTTCCGAAGCCCGTCACCGCAGCGCGGCGCGGTAGCGTTCCAGCATCTGCTGGCCCTCGGCGCCGGCGCGCTGGACCCATTCCTGCGTCTGCGTCTCGCCGATGGTGCGAAGGTCCGCCATCAGCCGCTCCGGCGCCTCGGGCAGTTCCATGCCGCGCTGGCGCAGCCGGTCGGCCATCACGGCCTCCGCCTCGATCGCCATCTGCCGGCCGCGCGTGGTGGCGGCCGCGGCCGCCGCGAGGACGACGGCGCGGGTCGGTTCGTCCAGCGCCATCAGCGACCGGGTGTTCACGAACACCGCGTTGCGCGTGCGCATGCCGCCGACATTGTACCAGTAGCGCGTGTAGTCCCAGGCGCTGACGGAATTGCCGGTCTGGGCGGAGGTGAACATGGACTGGATGACGTTGGTGGCGAAGGCCTGGCTCACCTCGGCGGCCTGCACCGTCACCGGCGTGGCGCCCATCAGCTCGGCCAGGCGGGCGGTGACGTTGTTGTAGGCGCGGAAGCGGGTGCCGCGCAGGTCCTGCGCCGCGGTGATGGGCGTGCGCGTGAACAGGCCCTGCGCGTCCCAATGCACCATGTACAGCAGGGTCAGCCCCTGTCGCTCGAACCTGGTGCGGACATAAGGCTCGCTGACGGTGTTGAGGGCATCCGCCTGCGGCCAGGTCCAGGCCAGGAACGGAACGCCATCCACCTCGAAGAACGGGTCCTCATTGGCGTAGGCGGAGAGCAGGATTTCACCCAGCTGAACCTGGCTGGACTGCACGCCCCGCTTGATGGCGGCCATCCCGAGCAGCGTCGCGTTGTTGTGCAGCTGGATGGTGAGCCGCCCCTGGGTGCCCTGTTCGATATCGGCGATGAACTGGCGGATGTTGAGGGTGTGGAAATTCTCCGCATAAGGGGTCGCCATGACCCAGCGGGTCTGCGCCTGGGCCGTGGCGAGGGGTGCGGCGAACAAGGCCAGCAGAAGCCAAAATATACGGGACATGGTGGGCGGATCTCTCCTGAACGATGAAGCCGCGCTTCCCTGGTGATGCCTTGTTCGCCGGCACCTTGTTTCCCTTGAACTATCGGTAAAGCAGGGCGGTCCGGCAACATGTTTCTGGCTTTGGCCCGCGAGCGCGGTGCGGGCGGGCGGCAACTTAGAAGGCTGCCACGGTTTTCCACCTGCATGCCCACGCCCGAAGCCGTCACGGCCTTTCCCACCCGGCCCATGGCGGTGCGTCCCCCCGGGGGCAATCCCTGGTGGCGCTCCATCCTGGGGCTGATCTTTGTGGTGGCCATGGCGGGCGGCGCGGTGGCCTGGTACGGCCCGGGCCTGGCGCGGGACCTGGTGATGCAGCGCGACGCGCGGCCGGTGGTGGGTGGCCGGGTGGCGGATGGCCGCTGCCAGATCCGCCTGGGCGTGCTGGCGCTGTGCGACGCCACGCTGCGGGCCACAGGCAAGAACGGCCCGGTGGAGGACGGCATGCACCTGGCCTTCTTCGATTGGCCCGGCAGCACCTACTCCGCCCAGGTGATGCAGTCGGCCGCGGTGCCGGACCATCTGACGACCGATATCGGGCTGGAGAAGATGAGCAACCGCATGCTGACCCTGGGGGGCTAGGTGCTGCTGTGGGTGGCGGTGATGGTGTCCGGCCTGATCGCGGT
>CAXTJY010000585.1:0-2886 GCA_964244395.1 uncultured Rhodovarius sp. | reverse complement strand
TGAAGAACAGCTCTGACGTGCCGCTGTCCCGCTCCTGCATGAGGCCGGCGTCCAGAAGCTGCCTCGCGTCCACGTCGCGCGCCCGCATGGCGCTGACCAGCGAGCCTCGTCCGGCCCCCGACCAGCCGAGACCGAGTTGGCCGATCTGCTCATCGTTCAGGCCGCGGCCGCGCAGGTAGTCCAGGCCGGCCCGCGCCTCCGGCCGCCAGATGTTGTTCCGGAACACCTCCTGAACCTCCGCCAGGACGTCGAATAGGCCGAGCTGCTCTTTTGCACGCTTGGCCTCCTGGGGTGTGTTCTTCGGGACCTCCAGGCCAGCCTCACCGGCCAGGCGCTCGACCGCCTCCCGGAAGGTGTCGCCTTCGGCGCGCATGACGAACGCCATCGCGTCGCCGTGCGCGCCGCAGCCGAAACAGTGGAAGCTGTCGTCGTAGACGTAGAAGCTGGGCGTCTTCTCGCCATGGAACGGGCAGCAGCCCTTCCACTGCCGGCCGGAGCGCTTCAGCGGGACCTTCCGGCCGACCAGGGACGCCATGGGGGTCCGCTGCCGGACCTCCTCGAGAAAGTTCTCGGGGATCATAACCCGAGGTGCGGCTGTAAGCGGATGACCGCGCGCGCCGCGTTGAAACTCATCAGGCCCTCGCCCGTCGGCATGGCGTCTAGCAGCCGCTGCCGCATGGCCTCTCCGCCGGAGAGGAACCTGGCTGTGTCGCGTGCCGCAAGGCTCGATCGGGCCGCGTTCTGGTGGGCCCGATAGGTGCGGAGATCGATTAGCCCCGCCGTGACCACCACACCCCCCGCCACCATAATGGTGCCGGTGTCCGAGATGCTTCCGACCCTGCCCTCGTTGCGGCGCTCGATTTCCATGCCAATGCCCCGACCGATGATGGTCGGAGCCATATCACATTCTTATGTGATTTCAACTCCAATTCTGTGGTGTCGTCGCCGAGAAGCGGCTGAGCCCCGGCGATGACTTGTCCGCGGATGCTCTAAATGTGAGGCAAGCGCGGCGTTGAGCCGTCTTTCACGGAGCTTAAGCCATTGAAAGGAAACGACCTACAACGCCCATTCCCTCAGTCTGGGGGACTAGGGGTCGCAGGTTCAAATCCTGTCGCTCCGACCATCGCCGCCGGGGCTACTTGCCCAACTTTTTCTGAACGTCCACTGCCATGTGGCCGACCGAGTCCACGGCGGCCTGCAGTTCAGCCTTGCTGACCCCGAATTTCTTGGTCCAGTACTGAACCTCGTAATCCTCCTGCATGGCGATCCGCGATGCGTCGCGGGGGCCGCGGATGGCGGGATTGTCTGCCGGCATTGACTGCTCCGTGTCGAGTTGCGGATTGACCATGCGCCCGCGCCTCTCGAGTCGTCATCCTTCTCCACGCCGGAACAGTCTGTTCCGTCCGCCCACGCCTGATTCGCGCAGCCCGGCCAGCGCCAACACCGCTGTGATCTCCACTTCGGCCCCGCCCTCCACCTCCACCAGCACCTCGCGCACCCCCGCCAGCGTGGCCTGCCCGCCGCGCAGGATCGCCGCCTCGATACCGTCCACGTCCAGCTTGATGTGGCTCGGCGGGGTGGCGCCGAAATCGCTCACCAGCCGGTCGATGGACATCGCTGGCACTGCCTGGCTGAAGCGCGCCGGTCCGGCACCGATGCTATGCATGGAATGGCCCGCCGCGCTGCTTGCCATCTCCAGCCGCGCCAGCCCCGGCGCTTCGTCCAGCGCCAGGCAATAGGCCTCGATCCGCCGGTCCAGCCCATTGATCTCGGCGCTCCGCACCATTGCGGCGAAGGAGGCGGCGGAGGGCTCGAAGGCCAGCACCCGCAGGCCGCGCATCGCCGCGAACAGCGCGTACAGCCCGATATTGGCACCGATATCCCACAGCACGGCATCCGCCGGCAGGCTCTCGATCCAGGCGACCGTCTCCGGCTCGTCGCGGCCAAAGCCTTGCGGATCGTGCAGGGCCCGGCTGCTCGGGCACAGCATCCGAAGCGAGCCGGCGCTGGTCGGCACCGACACCACCTGCAGCGTCGCATCGTGCAGCAGCGCCAGGGTGGCGGCACGGCGGCGGGGCCGCATGACGGAGGTGGCGGCGCGCGCCAGGCCATGCAGGGCGCGTGCCATGGTTTTGCTCATCCGCACGCCATGCCGCATCCCGGACCAGGGCGGAACCCTTGACCGGGTGCCATGGAAGCTTCGGCGTGCAGCGCGCAGCCAGGCAGGCCCCCCTTTGGCACCTGCGCCGCCGGCGCACGCCCGGTTGCGCGTCCACCCATCCCACTCTACTCCCGGTGGCCGATGTCCAGCGCCCGCATCATCACCTTCGCCTTCTCCGGCATCGATGCCGTGCCGGTCGAAGTGCAGGTTCAGCTTTCCACCGGGCTGCCGAACTTCGTCCTCGTCGGTATGGCGGACAAGGCGGTGGGCGAGAGCCGGGAACGGGTGCGCGCCGCGCTGACCGCCATCGGTCTGTCGCTGCCGCCCCGCCGCCTGGTGGTGAACCTGTCGCCCGCCGACCTGGTGAAGGAAGGCAGCCACTACGACCTGCCCATTGCCCTGGCCGTGTTGGTCGCCATGGACGTGCTGCCGGTCGAGGAACTGGCGCAGTTCGCCGCCCTGGGCGAGCTGGCGCTGGACGGCACCATCATCCCCGTCGCCGGCGTGCTGGCTGCCGCGCTGGGCGCCAGCGAGCGGGAGCTCGGCCTGATCTGCCCCACAGCGCAGGGGCCGGAGGCCGCCTGGGCGGGCAGCATCCAGGTGCTGGCCGCCGACAGCCTGACCCAGCTGATCAACCACATCCGCGGCAGCCAGATCCTCGCTCAGCCGCAGCCGCCGGCGCTTGGCGACCAGGGCTGGGTCGGCCCCTGCCTGTCCGAGGTGGT
>CAXTJY010000584.1:0-2894 GCA_964244395.1 uncultured Rhodovarius sp. | reverse complement strand
ACACCCTGAGCAACTTCGAAAACCTGATCGGTGGCTCCGGCAACGACACCATCATCGGCGACACCGGCCCCAACGTCCTGGAGGGGGGGGCCGGCAACGACCTCATGAACGCCGGAACGGGCAACGACACGGCGAGTTACGCGGGCGCGACCGCCGGCGTGTATGTCGCCCTTCTGCTGCAAGTGACCGCGCAGAACACGCAGGGCGCGGGCACCGACACGCTGACCAGCTTCGAGAACCTGTTGGGATCCGCCTTCGACGACACGCTGGGGGGCGATACCTTCGCCAACATCCTCATCGGCGGCGCGGGCAACGACCTCCTGTTCGGCGACTCCAACAACGACACGCTTTCGGGCGGAGCCGGCAACGACATCCTCTATGGCGGCGCCGGCAACGACAGCATGTCGGGCGGCACGGGCGACGATCAGTATGTGATCGACAGTCTGGGCGACAACGTCTTCGAGAATGCCGGCGAGGGTTTCGACACCGTGTTCGTCACCATCGCCGGCTGGGCGGCGGCGCCGAATATCGAGGCGACCTACCTTTACGGCAGCGTCACCGTGCAGCTCGGCAGCGCCAGCGGCGACGTGCTCGTCGGCAACGTGTCGAACTCGGCTTCCTCGCTCGACGGCTCGGGTGGCGATGACGTGCTGTGGGGCAACGGCGGGAACGACACCCTGACAGGGGGGATCGGCAACGATGTCCTGCGCGGGCTGGCGGGCAATGATTCGCTGATCGGCGGCGCGGGCAATGACCAGCTGGTGGGTGGAACGGGGGCAGACGGGTTCGTCTTCGGCCAGGCCAATTGGGGGTACGACCAGATCTTCGACTTCAGCCGGGCCGAGGGCGACAAGATGGATATGCGCGGCAGCGGCGTGACGTCGCTGGCGGGGTTCGACTCCGTGCTGGTGATCGGCGCCAGCACCGCTCTTCTCTTCGGCGCCGCGCGCATCGACGTCTATGGCGTGGCCAATCTTCAGGCGAGCGACTTCATCTTCAGTTGATGCAGGCGGCCGCGCCGACGAACGGTCGCGGCCCGGCTTCAGCCACCCAGTAGCGCCGCTGAAAGCTGCTTGGGCACATACGCGTCATCCCCGGGCAGGTTGACCGCGATAAAGGCGTGCTTCTTCACCCCACCCTGCTTCGCCATGTCGTTGACGTTGCGCCGATTGGTGCCGATGCAGCCCTTGGCCGCCTTCGTCCGGGGGTCGTAAGGGCCGCCCTGATTGCCGTCAAAGCTCCAGAATTCGCCGGAGGCATCGGGCGTCGTCAGCACCATGCACACATGTTTCCAGCCTTTCGCCGGGTCGGCGCTTTCCCGCACGATGCAGACATCGCCGCGCCGGGGCGGCCCGGCCGTGGGCGTGTGCGCCTTGTATTCGGCCTTGAGCGCCGGATGGTCTCCCACCGCCTTGCCATTCGCCCGCTTGGGCGGAAAGGACCAGCCGTATGGGTCGCTGCCGGTGAATTCCAGAATGGTCAGCTTTTCGGGGCGATGCAGGGCAAAGCCGATGGCTTTCTGTGGCGATGCCAGGGTCCCCACGTTGTTCTCGAAGGGGTTGGCCGCACCGCGAATTTCGGACACCCGCTGGTACAGCCATTGCACCCAGGCGCCGCACCAGTTGTTCGGGTTGCCGTTGGCGTCCTTTGCCGGCAGGCCGTAGCAGCCGAACCCGCCATGCGGCTCATGCCCGATGGCGCTGTTCATCTGGTCCTCCGCCAGCCGCACCAGCGCCTCGCGGAACGGCATGCCGGCGATTTCCAGCCGCAAATCGGGGCCGATGATCGGCTCGCCCTTCGGCCCCTCGCCCCCCTGCCGGCTGTCCTTATCCGCGGTGACGCGGATGGTCAGCGGCGCGATCCAGGGGGTGCGGGTGTTGGGCAGGTAGGCGTTGAAAGTGGCGCTGCCCAAGGCGGTGCCGGTGAATTTCAGCACCCGGATGTCCTGCGACCGCTCCCACGCCGTGAGGTGGTTGCTCTGCTTCTCGGTCTTGCTGGGCAGCCGCTCGCCGATGTCGCAGATCGGCGTGTCCAGGCTGGTGCTCAGCTCCTCGCCCGCCACCAGATAAAGTTCCAGCTTGCCGCGCAGCGGCAGCACCAGAAGGCTACGGCTGGAATCGAACCCCGCCGTACTGCCCGTCACCGCCGCCCGCAATCCCGCCATTCGCCCGCTCCCTTGATGCGGGCGGCAGGCTAGCGCCTGCGGCGGCGGGGGCGATTCACATCGCCGCGAACACCACAGTCTCCGGCTGCTCGGTGCCGATGACGCTCCACACCGTGCACGGCGCGTGGCCGTTGTTGCGGAACCAGTGGCGCCGCCCCGCCGGGTTCAGCACCAGGTCGCGCGGGCCGAGTTCGGTCTCTACCTGCTGGCCATCCTCCTCCCAGCCCACCGTCAGGCTGCCTTCCAGCACCATGAAGGCGTCCTCAACGTCGCGGCTGTAGGGCCGCACACCGACGCCCACGGGGATGCCCAGCATCTCCTTGCGGCAGGTGTCGTTGGCGATGCCGCCGGGCCCGACATACACCTTGCGGGTGAAGCCGGCGGCGTCCCAGATCGTTGGCTGTTCGGCGTGGCGGATGACGTACGGCGCCATCTTCCGCTGCAGCGGGTGGCTGCCGTTGGGGTCGTGCGGGACAGTGTGACCGGGCTGGGCGCCGAAGCTGCGGGCCAGCTCCGGCGCGTGGCCGTGCTTGGGGTGGTAGAGGTAGCGCGGCGGCAGCGGCTTGCCGACATCCACGCTGATGCTCATCAGCACCGGCTCGACGCCGTCATTGCGGAAGCCGTGCCCGATGTCACGCGCGTTCAGGATCATGTCCTTGGGGCCGAGGCGGACTTCGACGACCTCGCCATCGCGCTCCCACCCCACCGTCAGCACGCCGTCGAGGATGAG
>CAXTJY010000583.1:0-2914 GCA_964244395.1 uncultured Rhodovarius sp. | reverse complement strand
ACGCGACGCCCGAGGTGGTGCTGAACCAGCTCTACCGCTTCACGAACCTGCAAACCTCCTTCCCCGTGAACTTCCTCGCGCTCGACGACGGCACGCCCCGCCAGATGGGCCTGCGGGACGCGCTCCAGGTCTTCATCCGCTTCCGCGAGGAGGTCATCTCCCGCCGCAGCCGCTTCCGCCTGACCAAGGCGCGGGACCGCGGGCACATCCTGATCGGCCTGGCCATCGCGGTGGCCAACATCGACGAGGTGATCCGCGTCATCCGCGCGAGCCCCGAGCCGGCGGCGGCGCGCGCCGCACTGATGGCCCGCGACTGGCCCGCCGGGGATGTGGACGTGCTGCTCGACCTGATCCAGGACGAGCGCAATGAGGTGACACCGGACGGCACGGTGCGGCTCACCGAGGACCAGGCGCGCGGCATCCTGGAGCTGCGCCTGCAGCGCCTGACCGGCCTGGAACGCGATAAGATCACCGCCGATCTGACCCGGATCGGCGATACGATCCGCGACCTGCTCGACATCCTTGGCAGCCGCCTGCGCCGCCTGGAGGTCATGCGGGGCGAGCTGCTGGCGGTCCGGGAGCAGATCGCCTCGCCGCGCATGACGCGGATCGACGACGCGGTGGCCGACCTGGACGATGAGAGCCTGATCGAGCCCGGCATCATGGTCGTCACGATTACCCGCGACGGCTATGTGAAGCGCACGCCGCTTGACACCTTCCGGGCACAGAATCGCGGCGGCCGCGGGCGCAGCGCGGCGGCGACGCGCGAGGATGATGTGGTGATGCGCAGCTTCGTCGCGCACACCCACCAATGGGTGCTGTTCTTCACCAGCCGCGGCATGGCCTTCCGCAGCAAGATCTGGCAGCTGCCGGAAGGCGGTCCGAACGGAAAAGGGAGATCGCTGCGTCAGCTTCTGCAGTTGCAGGAGGATGAAGGCGTCACCGCCGTGCTGCCGCTGCCGCAGGACGAGTCACTGTGGGAAAACCTGCATCTGGTCTTCGCCACGGTGCAGGGCGGGGTGCGACGCAACAAGCTGTCGGATTTCCGCAACGTGCGCGCCATGGGGCTGATTGCGATGAAGCTCGATGAGGGCGATTCGCTGGTGGGCGTTGCGACATGCCGGGAAGGCGACGACGTGTTCCTCGCCACCCGCGCCGGCAAGTGCATCCGCTTCGTTGCCGAGGCCGAGACGCTGCGGGTGTTCGCCGGGCGGGATTCGTCGGGCGTGCGCGGCATCCGCCTGCTGGGCGAGGACCAGGTGATCTCCCTGGTCGTGCTGAACCATGTCGACGCCGACGTGAACGAGCGCGCCGCCTATCTCAAGCAATCCTCGGCCAGGCGCCGTGCGGAGGCTGCCTCAGGCGAGGCGAGCCCGGCGGGCGATACAACGGCAGGAGAAGACGGGCCGGCGGGCGAGGAGGAGCCGGCGGAGGCCGACATCAACCTGTCCGCTGAGCGGATCGACGGCTTGTCGGCCGCCGAGCGCTTCATCCTCACCATCACCGACGCCGGCTTCGGCAAGCGCAGCTCGGCCTACGAATATCGGGTTACCGGGCGCGGCGGCCAGGGGATCACGAATATCGGCTTCTCCGCCCGCACCGGGCGGGCCGTCGTCGCCAGCTTCACGGTGGGTGATACGGACGACGTGATGCTGGTCACCGATGGCGGCCGCCTTATCCGCCTGCCCGCGGGCCAGGTTCGCGTCACCGGCCGCCAGGCCATGGGTGTCACCATGCTGCGGCTGGAAGAAGGCGAGCGCATCACCAGCTGCTTCCCGGTCATCGATGCCGGCGAGGATGAGGAGACCCCGGATGCCTGAACGCGTCGGCCTCTATCCCGGGACCTTCGACCCCGTCACCAACGGCCATGTCGATGTCATCGGCCGCGCCGCGCGGCTGCTGGACCGGCTGGTGGTCGGCGTCTCCATCAATATCGGCAAGGGGCCGCTATTTCCGCTGGAGGAGCGGGTCGAGCTGGTGCAGGCGGAAACCGCCCCCATAGCCGCCCGTTACGGCATGGTGATCGAAGTGCAGCCCTTCACCGGGCTGCTGATCGCCTTCGCCAACCAGATCGGGGCGCGGATGATCGTCCGCGGGCTGCGCGCGGTGTCGGATTTCGATTACGAATTCCAGATGGCGGGCATGAACCACCGGCTGGACAGCAGTGTGGAGACGGTGTTTTTGATGGCGAGCGAGACGAACCAGTTCATCTCGTCGCGCTTCGTGAAGGAGGTGGCGCAGCTCGGCGGCGACATCTCCAGCTTCGTGCCGAAACTGACGCTGGAGCGCACCATGGCCCGCGTGCGCGCTTAGGAGACGACCCAGATGCTTCGCAGAGCCCTTTTCGCCACGCCCCTGGCCATACCCGGTATTATATCTCAAGCAGGGGCCCAACAGGCGGACCCCGAGAACAGCCTGCTGATGCAGCTGAAGGACGGGCTGGTCACCATCCGCATGCGGCCGGACCTGGCGCCGCAGCATGTCGAGCGGATCAAGCTGCTGACGCGGCGCGGCTTCTACAACAACATCGTCTTCCACCGCGTCATCGAAGGCTTCATGGCGCAGGGCGGCGACCCCACCGGCACCGGCACCGGCGGCAGCGACCTGCCGAACCTGCCGGCCGAATTCAGCCCGCCCAACGTGGCGCGCTTCACCCGCGGCACCTGCGGCATGGCACGCAGCCAGAGCCCAGGCAGCGCCAACAGCCAGTTCTTCATCATGTTCGCGCCGAATTCCGGCCTGGACGGGCAGTACACCATCTGGGGCCAGGTGGTGGCGGGCATGGAGGCGGTGGACCGCATCAAGCGCGGCGAGGCCACCCGCAACGGCGTCGTGGTCGGGCCGGACCGCATCCAGTCCATGCGCATCGCCGGCGACCGCTGAACTCACCCAACGAACGGATCACACGATGTCT
>CAXTJY010000582.1:0-2918 GCA_964244395.1 uncultured Rhodovarius sp. | reverse complement strand
GCAGGCGTGGGATGCAGGCCAGTTGTGCGGCTATCAGCAGCACGATCAGGGGCGCCGCCCAAATCAGCCCCCACGCCAGCAGCAGCCCTACCACCACCGCCTGCGGCACCAGCATGAACCAGCAGGCCACCCGCGCCGCGCGCTCCGGCCCCAACTGCACCGGCAGCGAGGCCACGCCCATTCGCCGGTCGCCTTCCAGCGATTTGAAGTCGTTCAGCACCATGATGCCGACGGTGGCCACGCTGTAGAGCCCGGCGAGCCAGAACACCTCGGCCGACGGCACCGCTCCGTCCAGCATGACGGCGGCGCCGGTCACCCAGGCCAGCCCCTCGTAACAAAGCCCGCAGGCGGCGTTGCCGAACCAGCCGTTCAGCTTCAGCCGCAACGGCGGCGCGCTGTAGGCCCAGGCGAAGAACAGACCCAGCAGGGTGGCCGCGAACACCACCGGCCCCAGCGCCACGGCGACCAGCAGCGACAGCCCGGCCCAGATCCAGGCAATATAAAGACCCCAGCGCCCGGGAATCCGCCCGGACGGGATTGGCCGCTCAGGCTCGTTGATCGCATCGACATGCCGGTCATGCCAATCGTTGATCGCCTGGCTGGTGGCGCACACCATCGGGCCGCACAGCAGCACGCCCAGCGCGATCTCGCCCACATGCCCGCCCAGCGGCACGCCGGCCGACACCACGCCGCACAGGAACGCCCAGCAAGGCGGAAACCAGGTGACCGGCTTGAGCAGTTCCAACACCGCGGACGGCGCCAGGCGGGGGAGGGCCATGCCGGACATCAGCCTTCCGACTCGCCCGTATCGGCGCCGCCGATGTTGAAGCGCCGCAGCTTCACGTACAACGACTGGCGCGACAGCCCCAGCATCTCCGCCGCCAGCGCCCGGTTGTCGGAAGACAGCTCCAGCGCCGCCTCGATGGCCAGCTTCTCGATCACGTCCGTGGCATCGCGCACCAGTTCGCGCAGCGGCACCCGGCCGACCAACTCGTTGAGGTTGGCGGCGGGGGGCGGGACGGTGACGCTGTTGCCGCCGATGCGCGGCCCGACATCGCGGATGGCGAAGCCATAGGCGGTCTGCCCGCCGCTTTGGCCCGGCAATTCGGCGGCCGAGACCTCGACCTGCGACTCGCTGCCCAGCGCGCCACGCAGCATGGTCTGCAACAGCCGCACCGGCCCGCGCATGCGCAGATTGGCGATCAGCACCTCCAGCTCGACCTCCTGGCGCCCCAGGAACCGGCCCAGCGACGCGCCTTCCGCCTGGGCTGGGCTGCCCAGCTCGGCCAGGCTGAGGAAGGCCGGATTGGCGGCCAGCACCCGGCCGTCACCGCCCGTGACCACCAGCCCATCCGGCGACACCTGGAGGAAAGCCGCGAGTCGCGACTGCCCCTCGGGCAGGCGGATTTCCGGCGCCTCGCCGCTGGCCAGGCGCAGCATGAAGAAGCTCTTTTCCTCGTAGCGAAGCAGGGAGGCGGAAACGAGCACCTCGCGCACCCCGCCGGCCAGGCGCAGCGGCACATCCTCGGCCCGCCCGGCCGCCCGGGCCTGGCTCAGCAGCGCCTGCAGCCGCGGTTCGGCGCTGGGGGCGAACAGATCGGCCAGGGTGCGGTTGGCGGAGGTGCCGGTGAGCACCGCCAGCGCCCGGTCGGCGGCCAGGTTGGTTTCGGTGATGCGCAGCGTCGCGGCCTCGGCCAGCAGCACCGGCTCGGCCGACATCTGGAACAACACGCGGTAGCGCGTCTCCATCTGCCGCAGCCGGCCGTAATCGCGCTCCACCGCCTGCAGGGCTTCCATCAACTGCTGCTGCAAGCCGCTGACCGGCCGCAGGTCACGGCCGAACACCACGATATGGCCGGCGGCCGCCGGCGCCGCGGTGCACAGCAGCGGCACCTGCGGTCCATTCGGCGCCAGCTGATTCACATGCCGCGCGCGCGACTGCCCCGCCTTACCCTCGGCCAGCAATTCGCGGGCCTTGGGATGGCTATCGGTGGCCAGCGTCTCGGCCCAGTCCCGGCCAACCCATCCACGCATCCCTGCCAGGGCAGGGGCCAGTTCGCTGGAGCCGAATGCCACATCCTCAATCATGCCGGTGGCACCCAGCACGAAGACGATGTCAGCCGCGGCCGCGAGTAGCTGCGCGGTGGTCTGCGGGTCCAGGCCCAGAAACGCCCCTGCGGGAGTTTGGAAGCCCGACAAATCTGTCCTTTCGCGGCGAAACTCGGGGGAAGGCGGTAGCGCGCTCCTCCAGCAGCCGGGCGGCCTCGCCCAGCGCCGTCGAAGCGCAGAGCGAAAAGCCGTCGGCGCCGGAGCGAACGACGATCTCGGGTTCGACCAGCAGCGCCGCGCCGCCCACCATGATGGCGGGCGCCTGGCGCCGCATGGCACGGCGGATGGCGGCGATGGTCTGCCGCAGCAGGGGCAATGCATCGGTTCGGGCGATGGACAGGCCCAGCACCTCCGGCGCCGCGTCCCGCAGCTCGGCCAGCAGGTCGGCCGGCGTGGTGGGGCGGGCGTGCTGCGCCGCCCAGCCGCCGCGGCTGAAGAATTCGGCGACCATGGCGGCGCCGAAATCATGCTGCTCGCCCGGCAGGGTGGAGATCAGGATGCCGCGTGTGGCGGGCGTGGGAACCGGCGCGGCCGGCATTTCCTCGGCCAGCGCCCGCATCAGCGCCCGCAGGCGCCACACCGCCAACGTCACGGTAGCGAAGCTGCCGCGATCTTCCGCCCAATAGGCATTCAGTGACCGGGCGGCGGGGGTGAGCAGCCGCAGGGTGATGGTCTCGAAGGATTCGCCCCGCTCTCGGGCGGGATCGATCTGTGCCGTGCCACTGCCCCCGGTCATCAGCGCCTCGACCAGCGCATCGGCCTCGTCCAGCGGTGCCACGGCGGCGTGGCGCGCCAGCAGCGCGGGGATG
>CAXTJY010000581.1:0-2921 GCA_964244395.1 uncultured Rhodovarius sp. | reverse complement strand
CGTCAGGCCCACAAGGAGGCCGAGCGGAACGCCAGCCTCGCCAGCGCGTTGGAGTTGGACGGCGAGAAGGCCGCGGCGTCCGTCGCCACCATCAATCCGGCGGTCCGCGAGAGCCTCCGGCCGCGCCACCCGTTCCGGCCCGGCGAATTCCTGGATGAGATCCCGGCGCCGGCCCAGTTGGCCGCGCGCCGCAGCACCGCCGTCGCGGCCGCACTCGAGCCGATGCATGAAAAGCTGGTCCGCGAGGCCATCCAGACAGGCGCGACCACCAGGCAGCTCATCGACGATGCCGTGGCGGAGGCGGAGCGCCGCTATGGTGAGGTCTCCGGCCCCATGCGGCAGCGCATCGAGGATCTGGCGAGCCGCCTGGCGCCATACCGGGCCGCGGTGGACCGCGACCTGAAGATCATGGGCGGCGGCGCCCGGGCCTACCTGGATCGCCGCATCGGGCCTGGCGCGAAGGGTGTGGTGGATCTTGCTGCGAAGGCGCGAAGCCGCTCGGCGGACTTCCTGTTCGGCCAGCAGGTGGATGGCAGGGGTCGCCAGGGCGGCGCTCTCCGCGAGGCCTGGAAGAAGAAGTACGCGATCGCCGGCAAGGTCGTCCTGCCGATCGGCGTCGGCGTCGGCGCAATCGATCTCGCGGCCGACGGTTCGCTGGATCTGAACATGCGGCGCATCCGCGAGATCGGCGAGGATCCGACCGCTGCAGCCCGCAAGCTGAACGCCCGGCCCTATTTCAAGACCTTCGTGGTGGGCGGCGACATCACCAACCCGACGATCGTGACCGGCCTCACCTACAAGGGGAAAGACGGCAAGGCCGTCTTTCTCTCAGGCCGCATCGAGGGCGCCGATGGCAAGGTGACGCAGATCGCGCCAGGCGTCTCGGCTGAGGAGGCGACGCGGCGATTCAGCGGGCAGGGTGGCGGTGCTGGCGGCGGCGCCGCGCAGGGCGGCGGCCAGGGCATTCCGAGCTTGGCCGATGGCGCGCTGAGCGATCGCATCAAGGGCGCGGCCGCACTGCTGCGCGGCAAGGGCCTGCTGGAGGAAAGCCAGGAGACCGGCGAAGCCCTGACGTTCTCGAAGGGCGCCAACGGCCTGTCGGGCGAGGAGCGTTCCCGGCACGACGCCGCCGTCAACGACATCCGGGGCAAGATCGGCGGCGCGGGCGAGAGGCTGAAGGGCAACCCGGCCAGCAACCCCGACCTGTTCTACTCCGCGCTCCAGACCATCACGGGCCGAGACGGCAACATCCTGACGGCGGCGCAGAAGCGCGACGCCCTGCTGGGCGACAAGGCCCTGTTCGGCGATGCCGGCAAGGCCATCCTGGCCCAGAAGCCCGGCACAGCCGACCAGATGGAGGAGCGGCTCGCCAGCCTCATCGAGCGCGCACCAAAGCCCGCGCACGACGGGCAGGCTCGGGCGCTGCGCCGCGCGGTGCGAATCGTCGGCACGCGCGCCAGCCAGGACGTCCGGATGAAGGACTTCGCCGCCCTGGACGGCAAGATCGGCGACCGCATGACGAAGGGTGTCAGCGCCGCACCCGCGCCGCAGCAGCGCGCCGCCAGCCAAGCGCCCCAGGCCGCGGCAGCGCCGGCTCAGCCGAAGCCGCGCCACGAGTGGCACGACGACGAATGGGTTGCCGACATCGCCAGCCGCTTGTCGGGCCGGGGCGGCCAGGCCGGGGCGATCGCGCGCGAGATAGAGCGCGTGCAGACCGAAGGCGCGCCGCTGACGCCGACGGTCCGCGCCCTCATGGCCCGGGACGGCAACGCGGAGGCTGAGGCCCAGACGATCTTCCGCGACACCATGGCGCGCCTGCAGCGCGACTCCGATTATCCCGATGAAGCTGCCCGGCGCCGCAAGGCAGCGGAGTTCACCTTCAGCATCCTGACCGACAAGTTCGAGACCGCGCCCCGCAACCCCTATCAGGCCAAGGTCCAGAAATCCCTGGCCAGCGTGCTGCGCAAAGCCGCGGAGCCACCAGCCGCCAGCCCACCCATGACGGCGGCCGAGCGTAAGCGCTTCGACGAATCGAAGATCCAACGCCACCAGAAGGGCAACGACCAGGGTGGCGAGTTCGCCCCGAAGGGTGGCGACGGCCCTTCGCCTCGTGGCCAGCGCGCCGCACCGCCGCCGGGCGAGGGCGGCAGGCCATTCCACGAACCGGTGCGGCTCGGCGGCGCGGTCGGTGGCGCCATCGGCGGCAGCGCCGGATACGAGCTGTTCCAGCGCTACGCCCCCAAGTCCATGCGGGGCGGCCAGACCTCCCGTTTCATCGCTAGCATCATGGCCAGCGTCGTGGGCGGCGCAGCCGGGCAGGCTGCCGGCGAGGCGGCCGGCGCCGAGACCTACCACGCGCGCGGCCGGGCGGCCCCGCCGTCCTACGATCCACCGCCGCGGTCCACCGAAGAGGAAGTCGGCCGCACGGCCGGCGGCCTGCTGGGCAGCTTCGCCGGCGCGGCTGCGCGCCGCACCGTGCCGGGCATCGCGCTCGGCGCGCTGGGGTCGGTCGGCGGCGAAGAGCTGTTCGGCCAGGCGGCGCGGATCGCGCGTGAACGATTCGGGCTTTCGCTATGACGTTCACCCAATCGGCCGGGGCCTTTTCGGGCCTCACGGCCACCGACCTCGCGGCACCTCGGAAAAAGCCCAGAGCGCCGCTTGCCAGGAAACCCTACCCCGCGACCATGCTGGCATGGCTCTCCGGCCCGCGCGGGCAAAACGGGCCTGTGGCCCTCCAGAAGGATCAGGCTATGAAGACGCTCCCCGAAATGATCGCTGCCCTCAAGACCTCCGTTTCGGAGACCGTGGCGGCCGCCCGCGACGACCGCGACGATTCCCTGGCGAAGTCGATCGACCAGTTTGCCCGCGCGGTTCAGCCATTACTGGTTGAACCCGAGGCAGCCGGCCAGACCGAGCATGTC
>CAXTJY010000580.1:278-2923 GCA_964244395.1 uncultured Rhodovarius sp. | reverse complement strand
GTCGGGCAGCATTGGCGCCACCAACGTGCTGCGCACCGGCCGCAAGGGGCTGGCCGCGGCGACGCTGCTGCTGGATGCGTTCAAGGGGCTGGGCGCGGTGTGGCTTGCCGGCTGGCTGTTCGGGCCAGGGCCGGATGTGGTGGCCGGCGCCGCGGCGGTGCTGGGGCACTGCTTCCCGCCCTGGATCGGCTTTCGCGGCGGCAAGGGCCTGGCGACGGCGGCGGGTGCGTTGCTGGCGCTGGCCTGGCCAATCTTTCTCATCAGCGCGGGGGTGTGGCTCGTGGTGGCGCTGGTGTGGCGCATCTCCTCGCTCGGCGCACTGGCTGCCCTGGGCGCCGCGGTTCTGTCCTCGGTGGTGCTGGCGCCGGGGCCGGTCGGCATGGGCATCCTGGTCATCGCCGCGCTGGTGGCGTGGCGGCACCAGAGCAACATCGAACGGCTGATCGCGGGAACCGAGCCACGGATCGGCGAGGGGAAGTGAGGCCGCTGCGGCAGCATGTGCTGCGCACACTACCCAGTCGGACCCAGGTGGCATGACCGACCTGGCCCGGCTGCGGCTGGCACGCAGCGACGGCGTCGGCCCCACTAATCATCGCCGGCTGCTCGAGCGTTTCGGCTCCGCCCGCGCCGCCATCGCCGCCCTGTCCCGCAACCCTGAACGCTTTCGCCCCGCCCCGGAGGCCGATTGCGCGCGGGAGATGGAGGCCACCGCCAGCATGGGCGGGCGCTTTCTTTTTCTTGGCGAGCCCGGCTACCCGCCGCTGATGGCGCTGCTGCCGGATGCACCGCCGGTGTTGATCGTGCTGGGTGATGCCGATGCCCTGGCGCCGCGTGCCGTCGCCATCGTCGGCGCCCGCAACGCCTCGGCTGCCGGGCGGCGGGTGGCGGAGGATCTGGCCGACGAGCTGGCGGGCCAGGGCATCGCCGTCATCTCCGGGCTGGCGCGCGGTATTGATGCCGCCGCGCATCAGGGCGCGCTGGCCGCGAAGGGCCGCACCATCGCCGCCATCGCCGGCGGGCTGGACGTCGCCTACCCGCCGGAGAACGCCATGCTGCAGGCCCGCATCGCCGATCAGGGCGGCTTGCTGGTGACCGAGGCGCCGCTCGGTACCTCTCCCGTCGCCCGCCATTTCCCTCGCCGCAACCGCATCATCGCCGGGCTGGCGCTGGGCGTCGTGGTGGTCGAGGCGATGGAGAAGTCTGGCACGCTCATCACCGCGCGGCTGGCGTTGGACTATGGGCGGGAGCTCTATGCCGTCCCCGGATCGCCGGCCGATCCGCGCAGCCGCGGCTCCAACGACCTGCTGCGGCAGGGCGCCAGGCTATGCGAGAACGCGACCGACGTGCTGGAGCACTTGCCCGCCTCGCCGACCGACGCGCCGCTGTTCCGGCCCCGTGCCGCCGCCACCGAACCGGCGCCGCCACCCCCTGAACCTGAAGGCGAGGCAGGCCAAGTGCTTGAATTGCTTGGCCCGACGCCGATCTCTGTTGACGAGCTTGCCCGCCGCTGCCAGCTATCCGCCCCAAAGCTGCGCGCCATCCTGCTCGATCTGGAGCTGGAGGGCCGCGTGCAGAGCCTGCCGGGCAACCGGGTGGCGCTGGCGTAAAATCCTCTTTCTGGAATGCCGATGCCCGACGTCCTCGTCGTCGAAAGCCCCGCCAAGGCCAAGACCATCAACAAATACCTGGGCAGCGATTTCACCGTGCTGGCCAGCTTCGGCCATGTGCGCGACCTGCCGCCGAAGGATGGTTCGGTCCGGCCGGACGAAGATTTCGCCATGGACTGGCAGTCCGACGAGCGCGGCCAGAAGCAGGTGCGCGCCATTGCCTCGGCGCTGCGCGGCGCCCGGCGCCTGTACCTTGCGACCGACCCGGATCGCGAGGGCGAGGCCATCTCCTGGCACGTGAAGGACATGCTGGCGCGGGCTGGCGCGCTGAAGGGCGTGCAGGTCAGCCGCGTCACCTTCAACGAGATCACCAAGAAGGCGGTGCAGTACGCGGTCGCGCATCCGCGCGACCTCGATCTGCCGCTGATCGAGGCGTATCTGGCGCGTCGCGCGCTGGACTATCTGGTGGGGTTCTCGCTGTCGCCGGTGCTGTGGCGCAAGCTGCCGGGCAGCCGTTCGGCGGGGCGGGTGCAGAGCGTGGCGCTGCGGCTGATCTGCGAGCGCGAGGCGGAGATCGAGGTGTTTCGGCCGCGGGAGTACTGGACGGTGGAGGGGCGCTTCCTCACGCCGATGGGGGCGCCCTTCCCGGCCCGGCTGACGCACCATGAGGGCAAGCGGCTCGATCAGTTCGACCTCAACAACGAGGCGCTGGCGGAGGCGGCTAAGAAGGCCGTCGAAGCCGGCACGTTCAGCGTCGGGTCGGTGGAGAAGAAGCGCACGCGGCGCAATCCGCCGGCGCCGTTTACGACTTCGACCTTGCAGCAAGAGGCATCGCGCAAGCTGGGGTTGGGCGCGCAGGCGACGATGCGCCTGGCGCAGCAGCTCTATGAAGGGGTGGAGATTGCCGGCGAGACGGTGGGCCTCATCACCTATATGCGGACCGACGGGGTGCAGATGTCGCGCGACGCCATCACCGCGATCCGCGAGCATGTGCATGGCGAGTTCGGTGCCGACTATCTGCCGGCGGCGCCGCGCGAA
>CAXTJY010000580.1:0-268 GCA_964244395.1 uncultured Rhodovarius sp. | reverse complement strand
TTCAGATGGACGGCAGTGCGATCACGGCGGCACGCGGCGCGATCGCCAACCGCTACGATGCGAGCTACGTCCCCGAAAAGCCGCGCCTCTACACCACCAAGGCGAAGAACGCGCAGGAGGCGCATGAGGCCGTGCGGCCGACCGATGTCGGCCTGCGGCCGCAGGACGCGGCGCAGTATATCGATGGCCAGCAGCTGCGGTTGTACGAGCTGATCTGGAAGCGCGCCGTCGCCAGCCAGATGCAGAGCGCGGAGCTGGACCAGACGGT
>CAXTJY010000579.1:0-2930 GCA_964244395.1 uncultured Rhodovarius sp. | reverse complement strand
CCTGATCCCATCCACATGAACAGACTGCCACGCGCCCGAAAGCCATGCCACCATGCGCCCATGGCCCGACACACCCTCTCCGTCACCCTCGGCACGCAACGCTACGAAATCGAGCGCCCCTGGGGAAAGACGGATGGGGTGGGCGGCATCTCCGACGTCGCGACCGACGCCGAGGGCCGCGTCTTCGTGCTGCTGCGGCAGGATTGCTACACGGACCCGGAGGCGCCGGCGGTGCTGGTGCTGGCGCCGGACGGCCGCCGTGAAAACGCCTTCGGCGCCGCCGAGGTGGCGGATGGGCACATGTTCGGCGTCTCCCCGGCCGGGCTCATCCATGTGGTGGACCGCGACGCGCACCAGATCATCATCTTCGATCGCCACGGTCGCGAGCAGGGGCGCATCGGCAAGCGGCACCATGCCGGCGAGCCGTTCAACTCACCCTGCGACGTGGCCTTCGCGCCCAATGGCGACATCCTGGTGGGCGATGGCTACGCGGCGGCGCGGGTGCACCGGTTCAGCGCCGGCGGCACCCCGCTGGGCGGGTTCGGCGAGCCGGGAACTGGACCCGGCCAGTTCCTCATCCCGCATGCGGTGTGGGTGCAGCCGGATGGGACGGTGGTGGTGGCGGACCGGGACAACTGCCGGCTGCAATTCTTCACGCCGGAGGGCGAGTTCATCCGCGAGATCGTGGATACCTACAAGCCGATGGACATCTGGGGCGATGCGGCGGGGCGGCTGTACGTGACGGACCAGGTGCCGAGGCTTTCGCTGCTGGACGCGCAGGGCGGGCTGATCGGGCGAGGGCGGGCGGTGCTGAATGGGGCGCATGGGCTATGCCTGGCGCCGGATGGCGGGATTTTGCTGGCGGAGATGAATCCGCGGCGGGTGACGCGGCTGCGGCCAGCTTGATTTGAGCCGCGAGTGGGGCCTGTGGTATGACCAGTCGATCTGACCAGTCAGGATCGCCGCATGCGCCATATCCAGTCCGCGGACGCCAAGGCCCGCCTGCCTCAATTGCTCGATGAGGTGGAACGGGGCGAAAGCGTCGTCATCACACGGCACGGCCGCCCCATCGCCCGCATTGTCCCCGAGAGATCCAAGCGGAAGCAAGAGATCGATGAGGCTCGCGCCATCATCGAAGCGATGCGCAAGGAGAATGGTCCGATCACCGTCGAAGAAATCCTGTCGTCCATCCATGAGGGCCATCGCTACTGATGCCGTTCGTGCTCGACGGGTCTATCGTCATGAGTTGGGCACTGGACGAGGAGGTCGATGCAGTGGCGAGCGCGGCCTTGGCGCGTCTGTCCGACGAGGACGAGCAAGCGCACGCGCCGACTCTGTGGTGGATGGAGATCCGCAATGCGCTGATCGTGAATGAAAGGCGCAAGCGCATCACGCCGGTAAAAACCGCCAGGCTTCTGGGCGCGCTGTCGCGCTTCAACGTGATGTTGGACTCGCAGACCCAGGAAGCGCCTCTGCTGTCCCTTGCCCGGCAGCACGGCCTGACCGTGTACGATGCCGCCTATCTCGAGCTCACCCTCCGTCTCGGCTTGCCCCTCGCTACGCTCGACAAGGCACTAGCCAAGGCCGCCCGGTCGGAGGGCCTGCAGTTGGTGGGCTGACCCCTAACGCTCATACAAAATCCGTGCCCGGATCGTCCCCGGCAACGCCCGCATCTCCTCCAAAATCGCCGCCCCATCCCGCGTCGCCCCGGCATCCACCACCACGTACCCCACCTCGCCATCCGTCTGCAGATACTGTCCGGCGATGTTCACCCCGCGCGACGCAAAGATGTTGTTGATCCCCGTCAAGATCCCCGGAACGTTCCGGTGCACGTGCATGAAGCGCGCCCCCGTCGCCTGCAACGGCAGCGTCACCTGCGGGAAGTTCACCGCCCCCAGCGTGCTGCCGGTGTCCGAATAATCCGCCAGCTTGGCCGCCACCTCCTGCCCGATCCTGGCCTGCGCCTCCTCCGTGCTGCCGCCGATATGCGGCGTCAGGATCACGTTCTCGATCCCCTGCAAAGGCGAGCGGAACACGTCGCCATTGCGCGCCGGCTCCTCCGGAAACACATCCACCGCCGCCCCCGCCAGCCGCCCTTCGCGCAGCGCCGCCGACAGCGCGTGCAGATCCACCACCGTGCCGCGGGCATTGTTGATGAACACCGCCCCCGCCTTCATCCTCGCAATCTGCGCCGCGCCGATCATTCCCTCGGTCGCCGGCGTCTCCGGCACATGCATCGTCACGATGTCCGACCAATGCAGCAGCTCATCCAGCGAGGCACAGCGGCTGGCATTGCCATGCGGCAGCTTGGCAACGACGTCGTAATACATCACGCGCATGCCGAAGCTTTCGGCCAGCACCGACAACTGGCTGCCGATATTGCCGTAGCCCACGATGCCCAGGGTGCGTCCGCGCACCTCGCGAAAGCCCTCCGCGCTCTTCGCCCAGCCGCCGGCATGCGCCGCCACGCTTTTGGGGAACACGCCGCGCAACAGCATGATGATCTCGCCCATCACCAGTTCGGCCACGCTGCGGGTGTTGGAGAAGGGCGCGTTGAACACGACCACTCCACGCTCCCGCGCCGCCTTCAGATCGACTTGGTTGGTGCCGATGCAGAAGCACCCCACCACCACCAGCCGGTCCGCCGCCTCCAGCACCTCGCGCGTCAGTTGAGTGCGGCTACGGATGCCCAGCACATGCACGCCGCGCAGCGCCTCGATCAGTGCCTCACCGTCCAGCGCCTTGGGCAGCCGGGTGATCGAGGCATAACCCTGCTCCTCCAGCACCGACACCGCGGTGTCGCTGATCCCCTCCAGCAGGAGGATCTTGATCCGGTCTTTGGAGAGGGAGAGGTCGCTCATGGCTGGGCTTTGCTGTGAGCCGTCGCCCCGCGCAAGCCCCGCCTTCCGCGGGTCAGCCAAGCAAGGGCC
>CAXTJY010000578.1:0-2936 GCA_964244395.1 uncultured Rhodovarius sp. | reverse complement strand
ACCGGCTCCGGCTTCGCCTCGCTGCCGCCGGTGGTGGCCAGCAGCATGGCGCGCTCGGCCGCCGCGTCGGGGTAGCCGACCTCGATCTCCAGCAGGAAGCGGTCGAGCTGCGCCTCGGGCAGCGGATAGGTGCCTTCCTGCTCGATGGGGTTCTGCGTCGCCAGCACGTGGAAGGGGCCGGGCAGGGGAAGGATTTCGCCGCCGACTGCGACCCGATGCTCCTGCATCGCCTGCAGCAGCGCCGACTGGGTGCGGGGCGAGGCGCGGTTGATCTCGTCCGCCATCAGCAACTGGCAGAAGATCGGCCCCTTGATGAAACGGAAGCTGCGCTTGCCGTGCGCGTCCTCCTCCAGCACTTCGCTGCCCAGGATGTCGGCCGGCATCAGGTCGGGGGTGAATTGCACGCGGCGGGCGTCGAGCCCAAGCACCGTGCCCAGCGTGTCCACCAGCTTTGTCTTGCCCAGCCCGGGCACGCCCACCAGCAACACATGGCCGCCGGAGAGCAGGGTGATGGCGACCTGTTCGATCACCGCTTCCTGGCCGAAGATGATCCTGCCGATGGCGCCGCGCAGCCGGGCCAGCTTGGCGGCCAGCGTTTCCGCCTCATTCAGCCATTGTGCGGCTTCGGTGTTCAAGACGTCTCCCATCCAGCGATTGGCCTTCCTATATGGAACTCATGTGGGCAGTCAGACGGGAAGCTTAAGGGTGGCAGGACCTCCGGACAAAGCACGGATTGCAACTGGAAGCTGCGGCGCGGCGCCGCTTGCCGCGTTTGCGGGCACGCCACAGCGACAAAAACGCGATTGCGGCGATTTCGACATTCGCATCGCCCGCGATGGGTCGTGGCATTACAAAAATTCTCCGATCGGGCGGAAGGAGTTGGTTTGCCTCTTCGCGTCCGTGCTGCGGCGGGAGCCGGATGGCGGCTACTGGCTGGAAACACCGGTCGAGCGCGGGTCGATCACCGTCGAGGACGCGCCGTTCATCGCCGTGGAGCTGTTCTGGAAGAACTGCGGCGGGCGGCAGGTGCTGAGCTTCCGCACCAACCTGGATGAGATGGTGACGGCGGATTCGGAGCACCCGATTCGCGTCCAGCTCTGCCCCACCACCGGCGAGCCGCGCCCCTATGTGATGGTGCGGCCG
The DNA here is from genome assembly GCA_964244395.1 of uncultured Rhodovarius sp. GTDB lineage: Bacteria > Pseudomonadota > Alphaproteobacteria > Acetobacterales > Acetobacteraceae > Rhodovarius. The sequence goes on along the minus strand of CAXTJY010000578.1, from coordinate 1,793 downwards.
GGGCTGGAGGCGCGGATCAACCGCGCGGTGTTCTACGAACTGGTGGCGCTGGCCGAGGCGGAGGAGCTGTCCGGCCAGGAAGTCATGGGGGTGTGGAGCGAGGGCGTGTTCTTCCCCATCGACACGATGCCGGCTGCGCACGAGTTGGCCGCGGAGTGAGTGCCGACGAGCTTGCTGCCCTGCTGGCCCGGCCGGGCTTCCTGGCCCACATGCCGCCCGGCTTCACCGACGACGTGGTGGGCGTGCAGATGCCCGAGCCGCGGGCGGCCGCCGTGCTCGTCCCTCTGGTGATGCATGCCGAGCCCTCCATCCTGCTGACCGTTCGCAGCGCCGCGCTGCGCAGCCATGCCGGCCAGGTCGCCTTCCCCGGCGGCCGGCTGGAGACGGGCGAGACGCCCGAGGAGGCGGCGCTGCGCGAGGCGGAAGAAGAGATCGGCCTGCCGCAGGACTGGCCGGTTCTGGCCGGCCGTATGCCGCTGCACCTGACCGGCACCGGCTTCCTGGTGACGCCGGTGCTGGCGATGCTGGAGCCGGGCTTTCCGGTGGCGGCGGACCCTTCCGAGGTGGCGGAGGTGTTCGAGCTGCCGCTGTCGGTGCTGCTCGACCCCGCCTCGCCGCGGCGGGAGAGCCGGGAGTGGAAGGGGCGGCTGCGGGAATACTGGGTCTGGCCGCATGAGACGCATTTCATCTGGGGCGCCACGGCCACCATCCTGGTCAGCCTGGCGCGAGCGCTGCGGGGCGAATTCGAGCGGGCGGTAGCGTGAAGCCGCGCGTCATCTGCTGCGGCCAGATCGTCATGGACCACAGCTTCGTCGTCGATGAGATCGAGAGCCCGCCCTCCAAAGTCACCGCCAAGCGCTACGATGCCGGGGTGGGCGGCATGTCGGCGCATGCCGCCATTGCGGTGGCGCGGTTGGGCGGCGATTCGGTGTTCTGGGGGCGGGTGGGCGACGATGCCGCCGGCGAGACCCTGGCCCAGGCGATGACCGATGAGGGCGTGAACATCGAGGGGTTGAAGCGGTTCGAGGGCGCGCTGACGCCGCTGTCGGCCGTCATCATCGACAAGCGGGGCGAGCGGTCCATCGTCACCTATCGCGGCTCCGGCCTGGACGAGAAGGTGGGCTGGCTGCCGTTGGACATGATGGAGGGCGCTGGCGCGGTGCTGTGCGACCCGCGCTGGCAGGCCGGCACCGCCTCCGTCTTCAAGGCGGCGCGCAAGCGCGGAGTGCCCTCGGTGCTGGATGCCGAGAAGAGCGAGATGCGGGTGCTGCTGGAGCTGGTGCCGCTGGTGGATCACGCCATCTTCGCGGCGCAAGGCTTGCGCATCTTCTCGGGCGTTCGGGGCGCGGCCGAGGGGCTGCGCAAGGCGCTGGACAGCGGACCTGTGCAACTGGCGGCGGTGACGCGGGGCGAGGACGGCACGCTTTGGCTGGCGCCGGGGGAGGAAAAGCCGAAGACGGTGCCGGCCTTCAAGGTGTCCGCCACCAACACCACCGGGGCGGGCGATGTGTTCCATGGCGCATACGCGCTGGCGCTGGCGGAGGGGCAGGAGATCGAGGCGGCACTGCGCTTCGCCTCGGCGGCCGGCGCGCTGCGGGCGCGCGACGGCAAGACGCCGGACCGGGATGCGGTGGAGGCGATGCTGGCCAAGGGTTGAGGCCCGGCAACGTGCGCCCCGCTCGCCTGTGGCAGACGCCCTGGAGGAAGAGAAGCGCTGCGCCGACATTCTTAAACGGTCTTCGAAGGCCCCGGGCAGCAGTGGCGCGCCGCGAAGAACGATTTTACCGGCGGCG
>CAXTJY010000577.1:0-2940 GCA_964244395.1 uncultured Rhodovarius sp. | reverse complement strand
GTTCACGCAGTAGGTGCTCAGCGCGTCCTGATTGTTCTTGCCGCCGCGGGGCTTCTCCTCCTTCTCCGGCGTCTCGCCTTCGTTGGATTCGGCCTTGGCGGTGGGCTGGCCCTGCACGGTGCGGCTGGCGCTGCGGCCCGGCGCCTTGGCGATGCCATGGCTGATGAAGTTCACCGCATCCAACCGCGTCATGTCCTGCAACTGCAGGAAATAGACGGCGTGCGATTCGCGCTCGCTGAACAAAGCGACCAGCACGTTGGCGCCGGTCACCTCGTCACGCCCGCTGCTCTGCACATGGATGGCGGCGCGCTGCACCACACGTTGGAAGCCCGCCGTGGGCTTGGGGTCGCCCGCGCGCTCCGTCACCAGCCCGGCCAGGTCCTTGTCCAGGAATTCGGTCAGGTCGCGCTTCAGTTTGTCCACATCCACGCCGCAGGCGCGCAGCACGGTGGTGGCATCGCCATCCTCGCCCAGGGCCAGCAGCAGGTGTTCAAGGGTCGCGTATTCATGCCGCCGGTCGTTCGCCAGGGCCAATGCGCGGTGGAGCGTCTGTTCGAGGTTACGGGACAACATGGCAGCGCTCCTTCGTCTAATCCCCCCGAAAGGGGCGTCTGATCCCCTTACAGGTGGGGGCACTCCCGCAATCCGTCACGATCTTGACAAGCCACGGGTTGAATTACTCTTTCTCAATCGTGCACTGCAGCGGGTGTTGGTTCTGGCGGGCCAGATCCATCACCTGCGTCACCTTGGTCTCCGCCACCTCATAGGTGAAAACCCCGCACACCCCCACGCCCCGCCTGTGCACATGCAACATGATGCGGGTCGCTTCGTCACGGTTTTTCTGGAAGAAGCGTTCGAGGACGTGCACGACGAACTCCATCGGCGTGTAGTCGTCGTTCAGCATCAGCACCTTGTACATCGCCGGCTTCTTGGTCTTCGGCCGCGGCTTGGTAACGACGGTGGTGCCCGGCGCATTGCCGCCGCGGCCATTCCCGTTCTCCTTGTCGTCGCTCATCCGAACCATCCTGCCGTCCTGCCAAAGAATGCCGCGCCGCGGGCCGCCGCCCACGATATCGGGTGCCCCGCCGCCCATGGAAGGGCCTGCCATCGTGGCGCGAAAGAATGAACAAAAGAAAGGGCCGGTCGCCACCTCCCCGCAGGGAAGTGGCGGCCGGCCCGTTTCAGAGGCGCGGGCTGGTTCAGGCCGCGCGGCTGAACTTCTCGGTCGCCACGGTCACGCGGGCGGTCAGCGGCGCGAAGGCCTCTTCCGTCAGCTTGGCCACCTGCTCGCGCAGCTTGTTGGCGTCGGCCAGGCTCTTCTCGAAGGCGGTGCGCGCCAGGCTGGACTGCAGGTCGGTCATTTCCTTGACGGACTTGACCGAGCTCAGCGCCTTGGCACCTTCCATGGCGTGGTCGGACAGGCCCTGGACGTTGGCAATGAACTGGCGGCCAACATCCTGCATCCCGGCGAAGTACACCTGGGCAGCGCGGGAGAAGGCTTCCAGATTGCCACGGCCGAACTCGGCCGCGTCCTCAGCGGCGCGCGCCAGTTTGGAGGCGGCATCCTGCGCATGGGCCATGCCGGTCTCCAGTGCGGCGCGCGCCTTCACGCTGCCTTCCTCAAGCAGCTTCTGCGCCTGGGCGCCGTGGGTGGCGGCGGCATCGGTCACCATCTTGGTGACATCGGTGGTGAACGGGGTGACGTTGTTCATGGGTGTCTCTGGCTTCATTGCGGCCGGAGATACCGGCCTGGGTTGTGGTTCTGGTGGCTGACAGCGTTTTGCTGCACTGCACCATGGCCTGTAGATAGATCTCAGGGCCGGTGTTTGCAAGTGAAATGGTGCAGTGCACAAAAATACTGGCGCGAACCTTCCCACAGGTTCCGTTTCGCGGTGAGACAAGCAGGACAAGCCTTTGACGACACGCTGCATTTTTCTCCGCCTTTTTCATGGACAGGCGAGAGGCCCTCGCGCTACCACCCGGCTTGCCGGCGCCTCCGGGGGGTGTGCGTGGGCATCGGATGCGCGCTTGGGGGATTGCATGAGATACGCGGCCTGCTGCCTGGCCATGGTGTTCGCCGCGCTGGCCTTTGCCAGCCCTGGCCACGCCGACATCACCGACAGGGCCAATTATGCGGCCATCATCCTGGATGCGCGCGGCCAGGTGCTGCACGCCGCCAACCCGGACGAGCCGCGCTTCCCGGCCAGCCTGACCAAGATGATGACGCTGTACATGCTGTTCGAGGCGATGCGCGACGGCCGCGTGGTGCCTGGCACCCGCATCGCCATGAGCGCCGAGGCAGCATCGCGGCCGCCATCCAAGTTGGGGCTGCCGGCCGGCTATTCGCTCGACCTTGAGGATGCAATCCTCGCCGTGGTCACCCGGTCGGCAAACGACGTCGCCACGGCCATCGCCGAACACCTCGGAGGCACCGAAGAGCGGTTTGCGCAGATGATGACGCAGCGGGCGCGGTCCCTGGGCATGACGCGCAGCACGTTTCGCAATGCTTCGGGCCTTCCCGATCCCGAGCAAAGCACGACGGCGCGCGACATGGCGCTGCTGGGCAGCCGGCTGCAAAGCGACTTCCCCCGGCAATACGCCTATTTCAGCACCACGCATTTCCGCTGGAACAATCGGCCGATCCATAACCACAACCACATGCTCAGCGCCTATGACGGCGCCGACGGCATCAAGACCGGCTATACCCGCTGGAGCGGCTTTAACATCGTCACTTCGGCGCGCCGCGACGGGGTGCGGCTGATCGGCGCGGTCATGGGCGGCGGCTCATGGTACGAGCGCGACCGCCACATGGCCGAGTTGCTGGATGACGGCTTCCAGCGCTCCGGCGTCGCGCGGCGGGCCAACAGCTATGATGTGGCGCAAACCAACCGCGGCGCGGTGCGCGAGGTCGAGCCCGAGGCGCCGCCGATCCGGCTGTCC
>CAXTJY010000576.1:0-2944 GCA_964244395.1 uncultured Rhodovarius sp. | reverse complement strand
GGCTTCGGCTGGGAGCACGTCGCCCGCCTGACGGCCGCGAACCCGGCGCGCATCTTCCGTCTGCCCGACAAGGGCGCGATCGCGTCGGGAATGCACGCCGATCTGGTGATCCTCGATACCGCGCCGCATGCGGATAGCATCGCGTCTGACTCCGCCGCCCATGCCGACGCTGTATTGATCCCGTGCCGACCCTCGACACTGGACCTGGACGCCATTGGCGCAAGCGTCCGGCTGGCCAATGCCTCCGGCAAGCCCGCTTACGTCATTGCCAATGCCGCGCCGCCGCAGGGCGTTGAGACGGCGCAGATGCAGGAGGCCATCAGAAAGGCCGGTGTGCCAGTCTGTCCCGTCGTGCTGCATCAGCGCAAAGCCTTCGCCAGCTATATCCAGGAAGGGCGGACGGCACAGGAGGCCGAACCAAAGGGCAGAGCCGCCGAGGAGATCCGCGACCTGGCCAAGTGGGTCTTCAAAGAGATCGGTCTGTTATCAAAAAAACAAGGTAACAAGGTAACAAAGAAGGAGGCAGCATGAGCGCCCCCAAGAAAGCCCTGACGTTTGACATGGATCGCAGCCCGGCCCCGCCGGTCGCGCCCGCCGCTCCGACCGCAAAGCGGCAGGCAGCAAAGCCGCAGGTCGCAAAGGAGGCGCGGCAGCAGGTTGGTGCGCGGGTCACGGCCGATGTCTATCGTCAGCTGAAGGTCCACGCCGCTCAGAAGGGCGAGAAGGTGCAGGATCTGGTCGAGCAGGCCATCACGGAGTATCTGGCCAGACAACCAGCCTAGAATGCCCGCCAAGCGGTCCGGCTTCGCCGTACATGCGTTCTAGCAGGGCAGGGGTACTTTCTAGCCCCCGGAAGCCAAAACGCATCCACGGCCAAATTTTCGGCCTCTACGGCGGTTTTCCATAGACTGAGGCGACAGCGGATCAGCAGGTTGACCACAGCCAGGCTGTCCGTCCGCCAGCATCATGGGTGCGCTCCCGGCCAGCCTGTCCATGGACAACCCGCCCCTGGCATCGCGTCAGGCTACAAGCGCTTTAAAGCGTCTCCTGCAGCTCCGGCGCGTCCTGGATCGGCGGCGCATCAGCCGGGACGGCCTTCGGCGGTTTCACCGCCATCGGGCCATGCTTCGGGCAACCGGGCGGGCCAAGATCCTTCACCCACTTGCTGGTAACGCGGACGCTGTAGCCGCAGCCTTCCGCCTCGCATGCCGCCTTCAGCAGATGCGTCTTTTGCTTCTTGCGCCGGTCAGCCGGTTTGCCCCGGTCAAGCGGGTTTTCCTCGATATCCAGCTTGGCGTGGGGCAGGGGGCCGAGATTGGTCGCAATCTCTTCCAGCTGACGGCGCAGAAGCGGGCCAGGTGAACACAGGCGGGGCGCGCCGATCATGCCCAGCTTCATCATGGCGTCCTTGAACGGCTTGCCATGACCGGCATCAGGCGGCAGCGCCGCATGGATCAGCTGGTGGACCAGGATGCCGATGATCTCCACGGCATCGAACTGGTCCGCCTTGATGATGATCTCGAAACACCCGTCTTCCGATGCATGCCAGGTTTCGCCCTGCAGCGACCCCTTGCGACCGGCCGAGGTGAAGGCGACCGCATAGCGGATATTGTCCGGAAGCGGAAAGCCGCAGCTTTCGAAGTACGGCCGGAGTTCAGAGGTCGCAGCGCGCAGCCATGAATCCCGTGACTCGTGCGCGTTGACCGTCGCCTGGGTTTCCTTCGCCCGTGGTGCCATGGCCGGTGCAGCCTCCCTCGCCGTTCTGACCCGATCGACACGGTTTCTCTCATAAGCCGGACTGCCACGCATAACCAGCCGCTGCACATCCTGCATCAGCGCCGGGCCTGTGGGCCGCAATTTGCTTTTTCGGCTCCCCCGCGCGGGAAGGGCGCGGTCCCCCCAAAAATGCATTGCGTCCGTCCCGTCGCCGCTGCGGGCGGAATGGCATCGGCAGGCAATGACGCCAGCCCAAAAAGGAGAAAAACCATGACAACCGAAAATAATCAGAACGGCAAAAAACCTGACTTCACCATCTACGTTATCCCCGAGCGCGACGGTGCACCGTGGATTGCAATCGGCGCTGCCTGGCAGAACAAGGACGGGGAAGGGTACAGCCTCCGCTTTGACCTGATGCCTGCGGCCGGATCACGGATAATGCTACGCAAACCGAAGCAGAAATCCGAAGCGGATAGCGAGGAATGACCTCGGGTAATCAAACCATCGGGTTCGACTGGCACGGCATCGCCGTGTCAGTCGCCTTCGATCCCGACTGGTAGGAATCGTATCGCAACGTTTACGGCGTCACGCTTTGGCATCTTGAAATCAGCAGCATCGACGGCCTGCCACTTCCGATCACGGAAACCGGCTACAAGTCGGAGTTCGTTTCCGGGCAGGTCCTGGCAAGCTGGACCGGGCCGGAGGATTGCGTTCGAGCGTGGCTGGAGGAGGTGGCGGCTAATCCGGCTTGGCTGAAGGGGCGGCAGTTGTCGCTGTTCTGAATATCTGAAGCCGGTGAATCGCTGTGATGTTGAGCGTGGCGGTTTATCGATCTCTGAATGGCCCTGCCTGAATTGTCGTGATCTGGGGCTGTTCGGATGATGGGGTGGAAGTCTGTCCAGCTTTGAATTTGATGGGCAAGGTTCGATTGTAGTGGTGGATGTTATTGGTTGTATCGAAGGGTTGAGGATGGTGGTTTGGCTATCGGGGTTGATCTGGCCGGGCGGTGGGTCTGGGATGGTGTATGGCGTAGGGGTGTTGTGATGATCGGCGGGGTGGCTGCTTAAGGTTCTATGATTGTCGTTGTTGATGATCGGTTATGCCTGGTGTTTGTATGATGCTGGTGGTGTGAATTTTCTGGAATCTTCTGTCTTTTCTATGCTTTGGTGGGTCGGCGTTGGGTCTGGTGGGTCTGTCTGCGTCGGGTTCGGGCTGGTGTTTCTGGTGG
>CAXTJY010000575.1:0-2950 GCA_964244395.1 uncultured Rhodovarius sp. | reverse complement strand
CCCACCTCCGTGGAGATGAAGGTCTCGCGGCCGAGTTCGCGGGTAATCTCGTACAGCCGCTTCACCGCGTGCTGTGGCTTGATGATGCTGCCCTGCTGGACATAGGCCAGGCAGTCCTGCTTGCGCCATTCGTCGATCTGCCGCCACCAGGCGGTCTGCGCTTCCTTGGCGGGCGGCGTTGGGTCGGCGTTCCAGCACTCGATCAGGGCGGCCAGCACGGCGCCGGCGTCGCCCACGATGGGGACGTCCACCTTGACGTTCTTGTTGATGGAGGAGGGGTCGATGTCGGCGTGGATCTTCTTCGAACCGGGGCTGAATGCGTCCAGCCGCCCGGTGATCCGGTCGTCGAAGCGGGCGCCGATGTTGAGCATGACGTCGCAGCCATGCATCACGAGGTTGGCCTCGTAGGTGCCGTGCATGCCCAGCATGCCGATGAATTGCGGGTCGCTGCTGGGGTAGGCGCCCAGGCCCATCAGGGTGTTGGTGCAGGGGAAGCCGGTCAGGCGGACGAACTCGGTCAGCAGGCGCGACGCCTCGGGGCCGGAATTGATGACGCCGCCGCCGGCATACACCACCGGGCGTTCGGACCGCTTGAGCAAGCGCACGGCTTCCTGGATGCCGGCCATGTCGGGCTGCGTCACCGGGCGGTAGCTGCGGTGTGGCTTGTCCTGCGCCGGCGCCGAGACGTAGGGCGCCGGCTTGATCAGGATGTCCTTCGGCAGGTCGATCACCACCGGGCCGGGCCGGCCGCTGCGGGCGACGTAGAAGGCGTCGTGCACCACCCCAGCCAGGTCCTCGCTGCGCTTGACCAGGTAGTTGTGCTTGGTGGCGGGCCGGGTGATGCCGGTGGTGTCGGCCTCCTGAAAGGCGTCGTTGCCGATCAGGTGGGTGGGGACCTGACCGGTCAGGCAGATGATGGGGATGCTGTCCATCAGCGCATCCACCAGGCCGGTCACCGCATTGGTGGCGCCGGGGCCGGAGGTGACGAGGACAACGCCCACTTTCCCGGTGGAGCGGGCATAGCCCTCGGCGGCATGCACCGCCGCCTGCTCGTGCCGCACCAGCACATGCCGAATGCTGTTCTGCTGGAACAGCGCGTCATACAACGGCAGCACGGCGCCGCCGGGGTAGCCGAAGATGACCTCTACGCCCTGCTCCGTCAGCGCCCGGAGGATGACCTCGGCGCCCGGACGCAGATCCGTGGCGGCGGGTGATGGCGCGGTGGTGGCGGACATGATGGTTCCGGTGTGCTCTGGCTTTGTTGCGGCGCACAGTTAGGGGCCCGGCTCAGGTCCGTCAACACAGCCATTAATAAAACTAACGATTTCGGCCCATTTGCTTTCCGAAAATTGCTCTAGACCCGCGTATCGCGCATGGATCGTATGCGTGTGCCCCGGGACGGCGAGTTCCTGGTGCCGGAACCAGGTGCCCTGGCGCTTGGTATATTGATGCGTGTGCAGAATCGCCCGGTCGCGCGCCGCAGTCATGTCCAACTCGCCGCGCAGGTAAGCCGCCAGCTCCGGCACGCCATGCGCGCGCATCGCCGGCAGGGCGGGGTCGAGGGGGAGCAGCGCCCGCACCTCCTCCAGCGCACCGGCTTCCAGCATGGCGTCGAAGCGGGCCTCGATCGCCTCGCGCAGCTGGTCGCGCGGCGGGTCTAGCCGCAGCACCGCGAAGCGCCGGGGGGCCGGCGGCAAAGTGCGGGCATCGCCTTGCCAGTCGGCCAGGCCCCGCCCGGTGCTCAACAGCACCTCATAGGCGCGGGCGACGCGCTGGCTATCGGTCGCGTGCAGGCGGGCGGCGGTGGGCGGGTCGAGCCGCGCATGCAGGGCGGGCGCGCCGTGCGCGGCCAGCAGCGCCCGCGCCTGTTGCCGGGCCTCGGCGGTGACCTCCGGCAGGGCCGAGATGCCGTGGGTCAGGCTGCGCAGATACATGCCGGTGCCGCCGCACAGGACAGGCAGCCGCGCCGCCGCCATCGCGGCCAGCGCCTGGCCACGCCACCAGGCGAGATCGGCGGGCTGGGCGGGGTCGCGGATGCCGTAGAGGCGGTGCGGCGCCGCCGCCTGGTCGGCCGCCGAGGGCTGGGCGGTGATCACGGCCATGCCGGAATAGACCTGCATGGCGTCCGCATTGATCACCGTGCCGCCCAGCCGGCGCGCCAGCGCCAGCGCCAGGGCGGATTTGCCTGATGCGGTCGGGCCGGCGACGATGAGGGCGGGATCGGTCATTTCCGACAACAGACTACGACGCGATTCGGCATGACGGATCGCCGTTGCGGGGGTGGCGCCGGTTGCGCGGGTCTGTCCTGATGGGCATGGTCCGCCCGCCATGCCGTATATCCTCACGCTTGTCGCGCCCGCCGGGCTGCTGTCGTCAGCGCTGCTGCCGAAGGTGCGAACGGCGCTCACCGCCCTGGGGGCGGATTGCGGCACGCCGGCCTGGCTCAGCGAGGCGGAGGCGGTGGACCTGCCGTTCGGCAATCTGGCACCGGAGGTCGCCGCCGCCGCCGCCCATGCGGCGCTGGGCGAGGCACCGGTGGATTGCATCTCCCAGCCCGCCGCGGGCCGCCGCAAGAAGCTGCTGCTGGCCGACATGGACAGCACCATCGTGACCAGCGAGACGCTGGACGAACTGGCGGCCGAGGCCGGGCTGAAGGCGGAGATTGCCGCCATCACGACCCGGGCGATGAATGGCGAGCTGGATTTCGCCGCCGCGCTGCGCGCCCGGGTGGCCATGCTGAAGGGCCTGCCCGAAGCGGCGCTGGAGCGGACCTGGGCGACCACCGAGCTGATGCCCGGCGCTGCCATGCTGGTCGCCACCATGCGCGCCGGTGGCGCCCATACCGCGTTGGTCTCCGGCGGCTTCACCTTCTTCACCGGCCGGGTGGCGGCGCGAGTCGGGTTTCATGAGCATCACTCCAACACGCTGGGTGTTGGCGACGGCTTGCTGG
>CAXTJY010000574.1:0-2976 GCA_964244395.1 uncultured Rhodovarius sp. | reverse complement strand
GGCTTCGGTCTGCCGATCCAGTTTGTGCCCACCGCAGCCGGCGTGCATGCCCGGGCCAAGCGCGCGATCGATGTCGCCGTCGCCGGTCTGGCGCTGACGGTGCTGTCCCCGCTCTTCGCCGCGCTGGCACTGCTGGTGCGGCGCGATGGCGGCCCTGCCTTTTACGCCCACAACCGCATCGGTCAGAACGGCCTGGGCTTCGGCTGCCTGAAATTCCGCTCCATGCGGGTGGACAGCCAGGAAGCGCTGACCGAGTTGCTGGCGCGGGACCCCGCGGCCCGGGCCGAGTGGGAAGCCACCCGCAAGCTGCGGCACGACCCGCGCGTCACCCGCATCGGCCGCTTTCTCCGCGCCACTTCGTTGGACGAGTTGCCGCAGCTCATCAACGTGCTGCGGGGCGAGATGAGCCTGGTCGGGCCCCGGCCTGTCATCGCCAGCGAGTTGGCCGAATTCTACGGCGCCGCCGCGGCGCATTACATGAGCGTGCGCCCGGGCATCACCGGCCTGTGGCAGGTCAGCGGCCGCAGCGACACCAGCTATGCCCGCCGGGTGGAGTTGGACGTGGCCTACGCCACCCAGCCTTCGCTGTGGAGCGACCTGAAGATCCTTGCCCGCACACCGATCGTGGTGCTGGCTCGCAAGGGCGCCTGCTAGGGTCTGCACCGGAGCGGTGGTAACACCGGCTGGTGAGCCACGACCAAAGACTGGGCAGCAGGCGCCTGTTTTCCGGCGTGCTGTGGAACGCTCTGGGCCGTGGCCTGCCGTTGCTCATTGCCCTGCTGCTGACGCCCTGGCTGCTGGCACTGATGGGTGTGGAGCGCTGGGGACTGTTCACTCTGGCCCTGGCCCTGGTGGGCGTACTGGGGGTGCTCGACCTGGGCGTCGGGCCCGCCCTGACCCGCACCCTGTCCGAACGCATGGCGACCGACACGCCGGCTCAACAGGCGGCGCTGGTCCGCGCCGGCTTGGCGGCGCTCGGGCTGGTCTCCGTCGCCGGGGCGACCGTCTTGTGGCTGGCGCTGCCGCTGCTGGTCGAACGGGTGCTGAACGTGCCGCCCGGCCTGCAAGCCGAGGCATTGGCCGCCATGCGGGTGCTGGCCTGCGCCATTCCGCTGGTGGTGCTCAACGCGGCGCTGTGGGGAGTGCTGGCGGCGCATCAGCGCTTCGCCGCCGCCAATCTCGTCACCGTGCCCGTCAACCTGTTCTACTATCTCGGCCCCGTCATCGCCCTGCTGCTGTGGGACAGCCTGGTGGGCGTGATGCTTGCGTTGTTGGCCTGCCGGCTGGCCAACACGCTCTCTTATGTATGGCTGGTGCGGCAGGACGTGCCGGGGCTGTGGTCCGAATGGCCCCGGTTGCGGCTGGCGGCGCCGCTGCTGCGGCTGGGCGGCTGGATCACCTTCGCTTCCCTGATCGGCCAGGCGCTGCTCTATGCCGACCGGTTCCTGATTGGCGCGCTGCTCACTTTGAGCGCTGTGGCCTACTACGCCACGCCGCTCGATCTCGTCCTTCGGATGTGGATCCTGCCGGTGGCGGTCAGCCAGGCGCTGCTGCCGGCCATGGCCAGCGGCTTCGCGCGCCTGCCGGTGGAGACCGCCGGGCTGCTGAGACGCGGCGGGCTGCTGATCCTGCTCGGCGTCTTTCCGGCCTGCGCCGTGCTGGTGGCGGCACCGCACGAGATCCTTCGGCTCTGGCTGGGCGCCGCCTTCGCCGATGGTGGTGGGCCAGTGCTGCGCATCCTCTCCGTCGGCATCATGTTCTCCTGCCTCGCCTACGCGCCGAACGCGTTGTTGGAGGCGATCGGCCGGCCGGACGTCACCGCCCGCTTTGTCTTGGCCCAGGCGATGGTGTTCCTGCCGCTCTCGGCGGCGTTCCTGTGGCTGGGCGGCATCGAGGGGGCGGCCATTGCCTGGTCGTTGCGAGTAGCCGCGGATGCGGCCGGGAAGCTATTCTTTGCAGCACGCCTGTACCCGCCGGCCGCCGTGGCGGCCCGCGGCCTGATGCCACCGATGCTGGGGGCTGGCGCGGTGCTGGTGGCGCTCGCCGTGGCACCGGGCTGGACTGCGAAAGCGGTGATCGCGGCGCTCGGCTGCGCCCTGCTGGCGGCGCTGCTATGGAGCGCCCTGCTGCCGGATGAACGCCACGCCTTGCGGCACCCCCGGCAGTGGCGGCAACTGATCCGCGCATGATCTTCATCAACGGCCGCTTCCTCGACCAGGCGCTTACCGGCGTGCAGCGCTTCGCCCGCGAGATCACCGCCTGCCTCCCGCAGGCCACCGTGCTGCGCGGCCGCGGCCAGGCCTGGGAGCAGTGGACGCTGCCGCGCGGCGCCCGCGCCGGGCTGTTGCTGAACCTGGGCAACACCGCGCCGCTGTGGCGCCGCGGCCGGCAGGCGGTGGTCATCCACGACGCCGGGGTGTTCGACACGCCCGAATCCTATTCGCCCGCTTTCCGCCTGTGGTATCGCGCCCTGCACCATGGCCTGGCCCGCAACGGCACGCGGCTGCTGACGGTGAGCGAGTTCTCCCGCGGCCGGTTGGCGCATCACCTGGGCGTCGACCCCGCCCGCATCGGCGTGGTGGCGGAGGGCGGCGAGCACATCCTGCGCGAGGCCGCCGCGCCGGATGTGCTGGCGCGAAACGGCCTGGAACCGCGCCGCTACGCGCTGTCCGTCGGCACCGGCGCAGCGCATAAGAACCTGGCCACGTTGCAGGGCGCCGCCGAACTGCTGCGCCGGCACGGCATGACCCTGGCAGTGGCAGGGGCGCGGAACGCCACAGTGTTCCAGTCCACCTCGGCCACGGCCGCCCGAGCCCTGGGCCGCGTCACCGACGCCGAACTCCGAGCCCTGTACGAGAACGCCCTCTGCCTGATCTTCCCAAGCCGCTACGAGGGCTTCGGCCTGCCGCCGCTTGAGGCGATGTGGTGCGGGTGCCCGGTGATCGCCGGGCGGGCCGGCGCAGTGCCGGAAGTCTG
>CAXTJY010000573.1:0-2979 GCA_964244395.1 uncultured Rhodovarius sp. | reverse complement strand
GGCCGCAGTCCCGGCCGGAGGACGCCGTCTTTCCGATGCCGGTCTTTGCCCGCGGGCCGACCGGCGCCTTCACCAGCCAGTATTCGCGCACCTATGTGGAGATGGCCGCCGCGGTGCCTGGCGTGCCGGAGCTGACCCCGGCGCAGGTCGACGCGATGGACCTGCTGGCCGAAGTCGCGGACGAGCTGTGCATCGAGGCGCCGTTCGAGGCCGGGGACATCCAGATCCTCAATCAGCACACCACCTATCACGGCCGCACCGCCTATGCGGATGGTGAGGCGGGCCGCCGGGTGCTGATGCGCATCTGGCTCTCGCCGCCCTTCTCGCGCGCGCTGCCGCCGGGGCATGTGGTGCAATGGGGCAGCGTGGCGGCCGGCGCGCTGCGCGGCGGGGCGATGCCGGGGCACAGCGCCTTTCCCGCCAAGCCCTGACCCATGGCGCGGCCCGCGCGCTGACCGAGCGGCGGGGCTTCCGCCGCGAGGGGCGGCAGCGGGCCATCTGCGCGACGACCTGCTTTACGTGATGCAGGCGACCCCACGGCGGAGGCAGGGCTGACGGCGGCGGCGAATGCCCGCTACCCTGCCGGCAAATGCGGGAGCCAGCGCCTTGACGGCCTACCTGATCGCCAATGTCGAGGTGCGGGACGAGGCGCGCTTCGCCGAGTACCGCGCGGCCGTCGAGCCGATGATCGAGGCTTACGGCGGCCGTTGCCTGGTGCGTGGCACGGCGGTGGCCATGCCCGAAGGCGCGCTGGCGGTGGACCGGCTGGTGCTGCTGGAATTCGACGACATGGACCGGTTGCGCGCCTTCTACGAGGGCGCCGAATACGCCGCGCTGATGCCGCTGCGCGCGGCCTCCGCGCACACCGATGTGGCCCTGTTCGAGGGCTATCCGCCAGGAAGAAACACGCCATGAGCCTGCTCGACCTTCTGCACGGCCGGCTGCGGCTGCCGGTCATCGCCTCGCCGCTGTTCATCATCTCGGTGCCCGACCTGGTGGTGGCGCAGTGCGCCGCGGGGATCGTGGGCTCGATGCCCTCGCTGAACGGCCGACCCATCGAGCAACTCGACGAATGGCTGTTTGAAATCCGCGAGCGGCTGGATGCGCATGACCGCGCCCACCCTGACCGGCCCAGCGCGCCCTTCGCCATCAATCTCATCGTGCACAAATCCAACGACCGGCTGGACGAGGACCTGGCCCTCATCGTCAAGCATCGCGTGCCCCTCATCATCAACAGCCTGGGCGCGCGGGCGGAGGTGTACGACGCCATCCACTCCTACGGCGGCTACGGCATCCACGACGTCATCAACCAGACCTTCGCGCACAAGGCGATCGAGAAGGGCGCCGATGGGTTGGTGCTGGTGGCCTCCGGCGCCGGCGGGCATGCCGGCCACCTGTCGCCCTTCGGCTTCGTGCAGGAAACCCGGGCCTGGTTCGACGGGCCCATCGCGCTGTCCGGCGCCATCGCGCATGGCCGTTCCATCCTGGCCGCCGAAGCCATGGGCGCCGACTTCGCCTATATCGGCAGCGCCTTCATCGCCACCGAGGAAGCCCGCGCGGTGGCCGACTACAAGGCGATGATCACCCGGCACGGCGCCGAAGACATCGTCTACACCAACCTCATCACCGGCGTGCACGGCAATTACCTGAAGCCCAGCATCCGCAACGCCGGCATGGACCCCGACAACCTGGAAAAATCCGACCCCTCCGCCATGAACTTCGGCAGCGGCCGGACCAAAAAATGGAAAGACATCTGGGGCAGCGGCCAAGGCATCGGCGCCGTGAAAGAAATCCTACCAGTCGCCCGCCTCGTAGACCGCCTCGCCACCGAATACGACACCGCCCGCGCCCGCCTCGGCGGCCACTCGCCCCTGGTCAACGCCGCCTGGGGACGGGGGAAGCTGGCGGCGGAGTAGGGGTGGCGCGGGTGACCCCAAGGGAGGGCTTTGCCCTCCCCTGGGGTCACCAGCGCTAGCCCCTACCCGCCATCCAGCTCCCCCGCCCGCAGGCTGGCGAGGACCACGGCGGGGTCGGCCCCGGACGTGCGCAGGCTGTGCAGGGTGGCGGCGTGGTTGCGTTTGGCGAGGCGTTTGCCGTCGGGGCCGAGGATGAGGGGGTGGTGTTCGTAGAGGGGTTCGGGGAGGCCGAGCAGCGTTTGCAGCATGCGGTGGATGGCGGTGGCGGGGAGCAGATCTTCGCCGCGGGTGACGAGGGTGACGTTCTGGGCGGCGTCGTCGCAGACGACGCAGAGGTGGTAGGACAGGCCGGCGTCCTTGCGGGCCAGGACCACGTCGCCGAAGGCTTCGGGTTCGCAGCGCAGGCGGCCGTGGGCGCGATCGGTGAAGAAGAGTGGGGTGGTGTGGGCGCGGGCGATGTCGAGCCGCCAGGCGTGCGGTTCGCCGGCGGCGATGCGGCGTGTGGCGTCGGGCAGGTGGCGGCAGGTGCCGGGGTAGATCGGGCCTTCCGGGCCTTGTGGCGCGCCGGCGGCGGCGGCGATGTCGGCCCGGGTGCAGAAGCAGGGGTAGAGGAAGGGGCGCAGGCGGGCGAGGGCGGCGCGGTGTTCGGCGGCGTGGGTGGATTGCACCCGGACCGGTCCGCCCCATTCCAGGCCGAGCCAGCGCAAATCCTCCTCGATGGCCGCGGCGTATTCCGGCCGGCAGCGCGCCTGGTCGATATCCTCCAGCCGCAGCAGGAAGCGGGTTCCGCGCGCGCGGGCGAAGGCGGCGGCGAAGGCGTGGCCGAGATGCAGGTGGCCGGTCGGGCTGGGGGCGAAGCGGGTGGTGTGGTTCAGGCTTCGGGGTCCGTAGGGGAAGGCAGCAGCTTGCCATGCTTCACCAGCAGATCGACCAGGGCCTCTGTCAGCAGTTCCTCCATCTTTCGGCCGCGTTCGGCGGAGAGGAGCTTGAGGTTCTGCCGCAGCCCGCTGGGCACGCGGAAGAACAGCGATGCGTCCTTGGCGCCGCCCAGCGCGCTTTCCAC
>CAXTJY010000572.1:1955-2980 GCA_964244395.1 uncultured Rhodovarius sp. | reverse complement strand
GGCGTCGGACGCGATGTCCACGATCACGCTGCCGGGCTTCATGCTGTCCACCATGGCCTGCGTCACCAGGATGGGCGCCTTGCGGCCCTGCACCAGCGCCGTGGTGACCACGATGTCCTGCTTCGCAATGTGGGTGGCCACGACTTCCGCCTGCTTGGCGTAGAAATCGGCGCTGAGCTGCTTGGCGTAGCCGCCGGCGGTCTGGGCGCTCTTGCTCTCTTCGTCCTCGTAACCGACGAAGCTGGCGCCGAGGCTCTTGATCTCCTCCTTGGCCGCCGGCCGCACGTCGGTGGCCGAGACGCGGCCGCCCAGGCGCCGCGCGGTGGCGATGGCCTGCAGCCCGGCCACACCGGCGCCCATGATGAAGACGTTGGCGGCGGGGATGGTGCCGGCCGCCGTCATCAGCATGGGGAAGCCACGGTCATAGGCCCCTGCTCCCTCGATCACGGCGCGGTAGCCGGCCAGGTTGGCCTGGCTCGACAGCACGTCCATGCTCTGCGCCCGCGTGCTGCGCGGCGCGAGTTCCATGGCGCAGGCCTCCAGGCCCAGCGCGGCGTAGGATTCGGCTCGGCCGGGATTGGCGCCGGCCTCCAGCGTGCCGACCAGCAGCGCGCCGCGATGGATCAGCGCCAGCTCGTCCACCTCGCCCTCGCCGGTGCCCAGCGGCGCCCGCACCTTCAGGACCACTCCGGCGCCGAACAGGGTGGTCGCGGCGTCCTGGCAGACTTCCGCGCCTGCTTCGGCATAGGCGGCGTCAGTGAAGCCGGCGGCGAGGCCGGCGCCGGTTTCGATGGCAACGGTACAGCCCAGGGCGGCCAGCTTCTTCGCCGTCTCCGGCGTGGCGGCCACGCGGGTTTCCCCGCCGCGACGTTCCTTCAGCACAGCGAGACGCATGCGAACCCTCCAACCCGATCCCGTTTCCTCATGCCCTTGGCGGGGTTCGCGCGCAAGCGGGCGGCCGGGCCGGAGCGATCAAGGGCGCGCATTCGCGCCGCGGGCCGCCGTTGCCGCGGCATTTACCGATT
>CAXTJY010000572.1:0-1945 GCA_964244395.1 uncultured Rhodovarius sp. | reverse complement strand
GGGCGGGCCGCGCAGAGTGCCGACAAGGCGTGGATACCCCGCGCCTGCATGAACTGAGGAAAAACCCCGATGGCCATGAACAGCATCATCACCAATGTGGGCGCCCAGGTGGCCCTGCAATCGCTGAACAAGACGCAGGACGAACTGTCCGTCACGCAGAAACGCATTTCCACCGGCCTGCGCGTGGCAGACAGCCGCGACGACGGCGCGGCGTTCGCCGTGGCGGAAAGGGTGCGCGGCGAAATGGCCGCCACCACCTCCGCCAACGAACAGCTGGGCGGCGCCAAGGGCCTGCTCGACGTGACGCGCTCCAGCCTGGAGAACGTCTCCACCAGCCTGAACAAGCTGAAGGAAATCGTGGTCAAGCTGGCCGACGGTGCCATCACCACCGAGCAGCGCAGCCAGTACCAGACCCAGGCGAAGGAGCTGACGAACAACGTCAAGGCCTTCATCACCGACGCCAACTACAACAACCGCAACATGATCGACACCGCGGCGACCACGGTGAAGGTCGTCATCAACGCGACCGGCGGCAATTACTCGGTCGGCGCGTATGACGCGATCACCAACATCTACAACCAGGTGTCGGGGGCCAATTCCTTCACCCAGGGCGATGCGGCGGCGTCGCTGACCAACACCGGCAAGATCGGCACGGCGGTGACCAACACACTGACGACGCTCAACACTTTCGGCAGTTACAGCAACTACGTCGATACCCAGATCAGCTTCAACAAGAAGAAGATGGATGCGCAGGAATCCGGCATGGGCGCCCTGATCGACGCCGACCTGGCGAAGGAATCGGCGAAGCTGCAGTCGCTGCAGATCCGCCAGCAGCTCGGTGGCCAGGCGCTGGGCATCGCCAACCAGTCGCCGCAGGTGCTGACCAGCCTGTTCCGCGGCTGAGGCCCGGCCGTGATCCGCGCGCTCGGGTCACGATTGGGCGTGTTGTGGAGGATGATCCGCCGCTCTGGCGATGCCGCCTGCGGGGATCATGCTCTGGCCTTTGGGGTGCGCGGCAGAATGCCCGGCCCCTTCCACCTCGCACGGACAGGATTTCATGTCGGAAGCTTTTGAGACGCAGGCCACCCCAGGGAACGCACCCGGCAATGCCCTTCCGGCCGGCGCGCATGGCGCCGCCGCCTATCGCCGCCGCATCAGCGCCAAGCAGATGGAGGCGGAGGTGTTCGCGCGGGCGACGCGCAGCATCCGCGAGGCGGAGGCGAATGTCTCGCCGCTCGCCCGGGCCCGCGCAGTGGCCGACAACCGGCGGCTATGGGACGCCGTGCTGATCTCCGTGCTTGACCCCGCCAATGCGCTGCCCAAGGGGCTGCGGGCGCAGCTTGCCGGTCTGGCCCGGGTGGTCATGCGGGAATGCGATGCCGAGGTGCCGGATCTGGCCTTCGTGGCCGAGATGAACGAGCAGATCTCCGCTGGCCTGTGGAGCTGATGCGATGAGTGCTGCGCTGGCGCGGCCTGAGGTCGGCGAGCGGTTGCTGGCCGAGGCGGCGCGCCTGGTCGCAACCCGCCGCCCCGCCGAGGCCCTCCCCCTGCTGCGCAGCGCCACCGGCGATCTGGGCGTGGCCGCCGGCTGGGTACCGTTGGCCGACCTCTTGCTCATGACTGATGCCGCCGAGGCTGCGGTCGACGCCTGTGCCGCGGGGTTGGCGGGCGGCGGGGACCGGGCCGGGCTGCTGGTTCGCCGCGCCCGGGCGCATGGCCGGCTGGGGCGGCTGGACGCGGCACTCGCCGATGCCGCCGACGCGGTCGGCGCCTCCCCGCGCGACGACGAGGCCCGCACCGTGCTGGGCCAGGCGCTGCTGGCGGCGGGCCGCGTGGACGAGGCCTTGGCGGTGCTGGGTGAGATGTGGCGCGAAGTGCCGGAGGACGCCCCGCGTGCCTTGCGCCTGGCGGATGCCCTGATGGCCGCCCGCGCGCACGATTCGGT
>CAXTJY010000571.1:757-2985 GCA_964244395.1 uncultured Rhodovarius sp. | reverse complement strand
CAGGCGGTGGATCGGATCGAGAACGGCACCTACGGCTATTGCGAGGACACCGGGGAGCCGATCGGTCTGCGTCGGCTGGAAGCCCGGCCCATCGCCACCCTGTCCATCGAGGCGCAGGAGCGGCATGAGCGGATGGAGCGGGTGCACCGCGACGACTGAGAAGCCGGCTTTACGCGCGGGACAAACCCGCGCGTAAAGCGAAGCCACTAACCGAGCGCGAGCCTTCGCATCAGCCGACCGCGAGCCTTCGCATCAGCCGAGCGCGAGCCTTCGCATCAGCCGACCGCGAGCCTTCGCATCAGCCGACCGCGAGCCTTCGCTCGACGATCTGCTGCTTCATCGACTTCTGCAGCTTCTCGAAGGCCCGCACCTCGATCTGCCGCACGCGCTCGCGGCTGATGTTGTACTGCTGGCTCAGCTCCTCCAACGTCGTCGGCTCATCCTTCAACCGGCGCTCGATCAGGATATGGCGCTCCCGCTCGTTCAGCGTCGTGAGCGCATCGCCCAGCAGCTGCTTGCGGTTGCCCATATCCTCGCTTTCGGCGAGGACGGTCTCCTGGCTGTCGCTGTCATCGACCAGCCAGTCCTGCCATTCGCCCTCGCTGTCGGCGCGGACCGGGGCGTTCAGGCTGTTGTCCGGCGCGGTGAGGCGCCGGTTCATCGAAATGACGTCCTGCTCCGGCACCGCCAGGGTATGGGCGATCTTCGCCACCTGCTCGGGCTGCAGATCGCCATCCTCCAGCGCGGCCATCTGGCCTTTGAGCCGCCGCAGGTTGAAGAACAGCTTCTTCTGCGCCGCTGTGGTGCCCATTTTCACCAGCGACCACGAATGCAGGATGTACTCTTGGATCGCGGCGCGAATCCACCACATGGCATACGTGGCCAGGCGGAAGCCGCGCTCCGGATCGAACCGCTTTACCGCCTGCATCATGCCGACATTGCCTTCGGAGATCAGCTCTCCAACCGGCAGGCCGTAGCCGCGATAGCCCATGGCGATCTTGGCGACGAGCCGCAGATGCGACGTGACGAGACGATGCGCCGCCTTCTCATCGGCGACCTCTTTCCAGCGCTTGGCGAGGTCGAGCTCTTCCTGCGGCTGGAGCATCGGGAATTTGCGGATCTCCTGCAGATAGCGGGAGAGATTGCCCTCGGGGGCCATCGGAATTGCGAGGGAAGCCATGCAGAACCTGCCTTCCTAGAAGCCGCCCGAACCCCCCGTGACGGCGGAGCCCATGGCAGCGGGTGCGATACACTCGGTCCCGGGCCCTCCAAAACCGCCCGCCCCGGTCACGTCAGGGTGGGTGTCTGGTCTTGGTTTCGCGCGGCACCCGGGTCTGGTTACCGTGCATAACCCTATAGCCCCGCCTTGGTTTCGACGCAAGTAAATCAGACCGTAACGGTCCGCTTACGAGCGGAGACATTCCAGCAACAAAGCCATGTCGGCGGGGGGCGGGGCGGTGAAGGCGAGCTCGCGCCCGCTGACGGGGTGGCGGAAGCCCAGGGAGGTGGCGTGCAGCGCCTGGCGTGGGAAGGCCAGGGCGGCCTCGCGCGCCGCCGGCGGCAGGCCAGCGGCCGCGGCGGGGATGCGGCGGAGATACACCGGGTCGCCCATCACGGGATGATTGATGTGGGAGAGATGGACGCGGATCTGGTGCGTCCGCCCCGTTTCCAGCCGCAGCCGCAGCAGCGAGGCCGCGGTGCCGAAGGCGCTTTCGACATGGTAACGGGTCAGCGCGTGCTTGCCGTTGCGGGTCACGACGGCCATTCGCTTGCGGTCGGTCGGGTGCCGCCCGATGTCGCCCTCGATCTCGCCATCCATGGCAGCCGGCAGCCCCCAGCACAGCGCCAGGTATTCGCGGTCCAGGTCGCGGGTGGCGAAGGCCTCGCTCAGGGCGGCATGGGCCCGCTGGCTCTTGGCCACGACCATGATGCCGGAGGTTTCCTTGTCCAGGCGATGGACGATGCCGGGCCGCGCCTCGCCACCGATGCCGCTCAGGTCGTCGGCATGATGCAGCAGGGCGTTGACCAGCGTGCCATCAAGGTTGCCGGGGGCGGGGTGCACCACCAGCCCGGCCGGCTTGTTCAGCACGATGAGGTCGGCATCCTCGAACAGGATGTCGAGCGCGATGTTCTGCGGCAGCGGCGTGGCCGGCACCGGCGGCGGCACGATAAGCCGGTAGGCAGCGCCGGCACGGATGGCGGCGGATGGGTCGGTCAACGGCGCGCCA
>CAXTJY010000571.1:0-747 GCA_964244395.1 uncultured Rhodovarius sp. | reverse complement strand
CCATCGACGCTCGCGTGGCCAGCCTGCATCAACGCCTTGACGCGGGAGCGGGAGAGCGAACCTATGGCGTCGGCCCAAAAACGGTCGGCCCGGGCGCCCTGGTGCTCGGGGCCGGCGGTGATGGCATGGATGTCGGAAGGTGGCTGCAAATGGGTGCGCTCAAGGCCTTGGTGGTGGGAATGGGCGTGCTGATCGTCGCCGGCACGGTGACGCTGGTGGTGCTGTTGATCCAGCGCGCCGGTGGCACGGCGGCCCGCCCCGCCGATGTGGCAGCCTTGCTGCCGGCCGGCAACCGCATCCTGGGCATCGCCGGGGTGGAAGGCCGGCTGGCGGTGTGGGTGGAGGGGCCGGAAGGGGCGCGGGTGCTGCTGCTGGACGGCCAGGGCCGGCAGGTGGGCGAGGTCCGCACCCGCTGATGGCGCATGGCAAGCCCAACCTGCCGGAGAAGATCTGCGAGGCCTGCCGGCGACCTTTCGCCTGGCGCAGGAAATGGGCGCGGGATTGGGAGCGGGTGAAGTTCTGCTCGGATGCCTGCCGGACGGGGCGGTACCCGAAGCAGCCGCGGCCGTGAGCCTGCGGTCGCTGCTCTTTCAGGCCTGCTTGCGCTCGATCAGCCCGCGCCGGATCTTCCGCCCCCGCCTGATCCGGTCCTCGATGAACTCCGCCTCGCCGCGCCGCACCGCGCGGGCCAGCGCCTGCGCGTCCTCGGTGAAGCGGGCCAGCATCTCCAGCAGCGCCTCGCGGTTG
>CAXTJY010000570.1:2104-2990 GCA_964244395.1 uncultured Rhodovarius sp. | reverse complement strand
CCCGCTCGATCGCGAACGGCAGGAACGCGCCCGAGGCGCCGCCGCCCGTGAACGTTGCACCGAGCGTCTGGAAGCAGGCGTCCAGGGCGGCGGGATGGATCGGCAGCTCCGGGCAGTCGGCAGCGAGATCGGCGGGGAGTTCGATCTCCGCCACCGCCTCGCCTTCGCCGCGCCAGAGCTGTCGGATGCCGCGGAATGCGGGACCCAGATGGATGCCGCGCTCGTCCAGCATCGAGTAGAGCGCAGCAGGCCCGTCCGGATCGACGGTGCAGCGGGCCAGCACGGCGTCGATGTCGGCGGGTTCGCTCGCTGCGGGCGATGCCGGTGCGGCGCGGGCATGCAGGGCCCACTGGCCGGCGTCACCCTTGGCGAACAGGGAGAGGGTGTCGCCGTCGCGCAGGACCTGGACGTCGCGACCACCTTCCGGGAGGTCCAGCGGGGCGACGAAAGCGATGTCGGCGATGGCCTGGCCACCGGCTGCGGCCAGGAGCATCGCCACATGCGCGGCGCCCGGCACGATGATGGCCGGGCCGACCCGATGCTCGCCAAGGAACGCCGGACGGTCTGGGGCCAGAAGGCTGGCCCAGACGGTACCGCCGGTCGCAATCTCGACGGCGGTACCCAGCATGGCGGTGGCGGGAGAGGGTGGTGCCAGGGTGGCAGGGCGCGAGGGCACCCAATACCGCTGCCGCTCGAACGGGTAGTTTGGGGCGTTGGTGGTCGGCAGTGCGAACGGCCGGTCGATGGCCGGCCAGTCCGGGTCTTCGCCGCGCCGGTGCAGGTCCGCCAGCGTGTCGGCCAGCACCGACCACGGCTCCTTGCCGCGCGCCAGCGTCGGCAGGCAGGGCAGGATGCCCCGCGCGAAGCCCGAGAGCGTCGGGTGGGG
>CAXTJY010000570.1:826-2094 GCA_964244395.1 uncultured Rhodovarius sp. | reverse complement strand
AGCAGCAGGTCGCAGCCGAGGTCCCGCAGGCAGGCCAGACCGGCCTCGAAGCGTACCGGGGAGCGGGCGTGGGCGCGCCAGTACGAGGCGTCCCAGCCGTCCCGCACCCGCCCGTCCAGGTTGCCCACCACCGGCACCCGCGCGGGTGCGTGAGGGAGGTCCGCCGCCTGTTCCAGCTCGGCCAGCATCGGCTCCAGCAGCCGGGAATGGAACGCGTGGCTCACCGGCAGCACGTGGATCGACAGCTCGCCCGGATCGGCCGCCAGGCGCTCGACCGCCGCCAGCGGTCCCGCCACCGTCATGGCCGTGGGCGCGTTGAAGGCCGCCACCTCCAGCTCCGGATGCCGGCGCAGCAGGGACCCCGCCAGCTCGCGCGGACCCAGCACGGCCGCCATCCCGCCGCCGGTCGGCAGCGCCTGCATCAGCGCCGCCCGCTTCGCGATCAGCCGCGCCCCGTCCTCCAGCGACAGCACCCCTGCCAGCACCACCGCCGCGTACTCGCCGACGCTGTGGCCCAGCAGTGCCGCGGGCTGGATGCCCCAGGCCCGCAGCTGTTCGCCCAGGCCCACCGCCAGCGCGAACAGCGCCGGCTGGGCATGGCCGGTCCGCGCCAGGGCGGCCCCATCGGCGAAGATCTCCACCAACGGCCGGGAAAGTCCCATCACCCGGTCGCAACGGGCCAGCACGTCCGCCAGCACCGGCGCACCCGGCAGCAGCGCCAGCGCCATCCCGGCATACGCCGAGCCCTGCCCGGTGATCAGGAAGCCCAGCCGCGGCCGGCCCGTCACCCTGACCGGCGTGGCCGACGCCAGCGCCGCCCTGGCACCGGCCGCGTCGCCCGCCGCCACCGCGATCCGCCAGGGCAGCCGCGCCTGGCGCAGGCCGGCGGTGTGCGCCAGCGCCGGCCAGTCGGCACCCTCGTCCAGCCGGACCAGATAGCCCTGCCGCAGCTGCTCCAGTGCCGTCTCGCTGCGTGCCGCCAGCGGCAGCACCGCGGCCGGCCGGGCGACGCAGGCCGATGGCACCGCCGGTGCCGGCGTCACCAGCACGTGCGCGTTGGTGCCGCTGAAGCCGAAGCTGCTCACCCCCACCGCCCGCAGCTCCTGGCGCTGCAGCGCGGTCGGCACCCGGATGTCCACCCCGCCCAGCTCGATGTGCGGGTTCAGCTTGGTGAAGTGCAAGGACGCCGGCACCGCACCCCGCTCCACCATCGCCACCGCCTTGAGCAGCCCGGCCATCCCCGCCGCCGCCTCGGCATGGCCGATATT
>CAXTJY010000570.1:0-816 GCA_964244395.1 uncultured Rhodovarius sp. | reverse complement strand
GCCCTTCACCGACCCCACCCAGAGCGGCCGGTCCCGCCCGGGCCCGAACACCTCCGCCAGTGCCTGCATCTCGATCGGATCGCCCAGCGCCGTCCCCGTCCCGTGCGCCTCCACCGCGTCCACCTCACCGGCCGAGAGCCCCGCATCCGCCAAGGCCGCCCGGACCACCGCCACCTGCGCCGGACCCGACGGTGCGGTCAGTCCCGCCGAACGGCCGTCCTGGTTCACCGCACTGCCACGCAGAATGGCGCGGATGGGAGCGGTGGAGGGGTCGGACAGGCGGCGCAGGATCACCACGCCGCAGCCCTCGGCGCGGACATAACCATCGGCGCCCTCGGCGAACGGCTTGCAGCGGCCGTCGGCGGCCAGCATGTGCGCCTTGGAGAAGTTGACGGTGAGTTCGGGCGAGAGCGTGAGATTGACGCCGGCTGCGATCGCCAGCTCGCATTCGCCGGCGCGCAGCGACTGGACGGCCAGGTGCAGCGCCACCAGCGAGGACGAGCAGGCGGTGTCGACCACCAGCGTCGGCCCGTGGGTGCCCAGGCTGTAGGCGAGACGGCCGGCAGCGGCACTGGCCGCGTTACCGATGCTGGCATAGGCGTCGATCCATTCGGCACCACGGCCGGCGCCCATGAGCGTACCGTAGTCGTTGGTGCTGAGGCCCACGAAGATGCCGACCGGCCGGCCGAACAGGCTGTCCGGCGCGATGCCGGCATCCTCCAGCGCATGCCAGCTGGTTTCCAGGAGCAGTCGATGTTGTGGGTCGAGCGCTTCGGCCTCGCGGCGCGTGATCGCGAAATGGCCGGCGTCGAAGCG
>CAXTJY010000569.1:0-3012 GCA_964244395.1 uncultured Rhodovarius sp. | reverse complement strand
CAGGCGGGGTTGGTGAAGGCGGTGCGGTACACGTCGTTCACATCGGCCGGGCGGCCGCTGTGGCTGATGAGGCCACCGAGCGCCAAAAGGCCATCGGCCAGCATGGCGGAGACGGCGGCGAGATCCTCCGGCTGCCACTCGGCGGCGACACGAATCCGCGCCTCGCGCATGAAGGCGGACGGGAAGGGAAAGGAGAGGCGTTCGCTGTAAAAGCCGGCCAGCACGATCTCGTGCCGCGGCGCCAAGCGCAGGATCAGCTTTTCCAACAGGGCCGAGTCGCCGCTGACATCGACGATGCCGCGGTAATCCTGCCGCGCATCTTCCGCCGGATCGATGACCTGGTAGCCGCGCGCGTCGCCGCGCCGGTCCGCCTGGGTTTCCCACACGACCGGCGCGCCGCCATGCGCCACCACGAGGCGGGCCAGCAGCCGGCCCAGCACACCATGGCCGACGATCAGCTCCGGCAGGGCATGGCCGGCCAGCGCGTGCTGCGCGGTCCCGGCCAGGGCCAGCAAGACGCCATCCCGCTCCAGCCCATCGGCCAGTCGCGTGGCACGGACGCCCGGCACCACGAGCCGCGCCGCAGCGCCGCCGAACAGGCCGCGCACATCGCCGAAGCAGCGCGCACCGGGTACGAAAACACGGCTGCCCACCGAATGGCCCGACTCGGTCCCGGCCTGCGTCACCAGCCCGACCGACTCATAGCCCGGCACCAGCGGGTAACCCATGCCCGGGAAATGCGGCATCCTGCCGGACCAGAGCAGACGCTCGGTCCCGGTGGAAATGCCCGACCATTCAATGTCCACCACCACGTCGGCATCGGAAGGCGGGCTGAGCTCCAAGCGGCTCAACTCCAACATTTCCGGCTCGCGAAGCAGAACCGCTAGCGTGTCCACCTGGACCCTCACCCCTTCTTATCGTTCTCAGACTAAAACGAACGTGCAATGTGTCAAGCAAATTGGACAGATCAATCTGTCCATTACACGGTCGCCACAATCAGCTGGGTCTGCAGGGGCGTGGCTGTGGGAATGAGGCGGACGCCAGCGAAGCCGCTCTGATGCAGCATTGCCATCAACCGCTCCGGTCGGCGCGCCCGCCCGCTGCCCATGGCATGCAGGTAAAAGTTGAAATATGCCGCGCCCATGGCCTCGGCGCCGGCGGTGCCGGCCATGGGCTCAGCCAACAGCAGCACGCCGCCTGGCGGCAGCGCGGCACGAGCGCGGGCCAGCAGCGCGTGGGCGCGATCGTCATCATGATCATGCACGACTCGCACCAGGGAGATCACGTCAGCACCGCAAGGCAGCGGGTCTGCGTGAAAATCGCCAGCGTGGAAGCTCGCCCGTGCCGCCATGCCCGTGCCCCCGAGTCGCAACCGGGCCAGCTCCACCACTGAGGGCAGATCAAATAGATGGAGTTGAAGGAGAGGGTGGCGTTCGCCGGCCGATTGCAGAAAGGCGCCGGCACCGCCGCCGACATCCATCAGGACTTTATGCCTTGAGAAATCATAGGCATCCAGGATTTCGGCCGCTACCAGGGGCTGGCTCGCCGCCATCAGGGCGGAGTAGGGTGCGGTGTCCGCGTCGGCCAGGCCGGGCCGACGCTCGCCATCCGCATAGCCCCAGAAGCGCCCCAGCGCACCGCCGCCGCCTTCGCCCCGCAGCAGCTCCAGCGGGTCCGCCATGTCGGCGTACAGCATGGCGTGGTGGCGGACCATCTCGGCGATCGCCGTATTGCCGACCATCGGGCCGCCCAGCGGACCCAACCCAAAGCCGTCTTGCCGATGCTGCGCCAGGCCCAGTGCAGCTGCGGCCTCCAGCAACTGCTCGGCGGCGCGTTCGGGCAGATCCAGCCGCCGCGCCAGTATCCCCAGCGGTTGCGGCCCCTCCGCCAGGATGGCGAAAAGGTCGAGCTGCACGCAGGCCAGCAAAATTTGCGAATAGACAAATCCGGCAGCGAGATCGAACAGCGACGCCGCACGCCGGCGCGACATCGCCCTCGTCGCCCAGAAACCCCCGGCCCAGCGCCGAAATTCCGGCCGCGCCACCATCCGGTCGCGGAAGCGAAGTACGAACTCGGGCAGCTGCATCCTTAGGCGGCGCGGACGGCCAGGCTGCGCGGCACCAGCCGCTTGGACTCGCCCAGGATGATGGCTTGAAGCTCGGCCGCGCCGGGGCAATCCGGGATCGCCGCCACCGCCTGCTGCGCCAGGTCGCGCAGCCGCGCCAGCGCGCCGTCCAGGCCCAACTCGCGCACGGCATTGGGCCGCCCCAACGCCTCATCCTGATGCGCGGGCTTGCCGAGCTCGTCCTCCTCGGCCACCGCGTCGCCGATGTCGTCTGCCACCTGATACGCCTCACCCAGCTTGGCGCCGAGCGGCCGCCAGCGTTCCGGGTCCGCCCCCATCGCCGCCGCACCTGCCGCCGCCGCACCGGCGAACAGCGCGCCGGTCTTGCTGCGATGATACATCGTCACGTCAACCTTAGGTTCACATTCCCAGGCCTGCCCGGCGACAATGCCCAATGGCGCCCCTACGCTTTGCGCCACGATGCGCAGCACGGCGCCGGCCTTCTGGCCCTGCCCAGGCCTGGCCGCGGCGCGACCGATGAGGTCGAACGCCAGCACGATCAGCGCGTCGCCGGCCAGCAGCGCCACCGGCTCGCCAAACGCCTTGTGCACGCTGGGGCGACCGCGGCGGGTGGCAGCGTTGTCAAAGCAGGGCATGTCGTCGTGCACCAGGCTGGCGCAGTGAAGCAGCTCGATGGCGGCCGCGGCCGCCATTGCCAAATCCATGTTGCCATGGCCGCAGGCCGCGGCGGTGGCCAGACATAGCCGCGGCCGCACCCGGGCGCCGCCGGGGAACACCGCGTGGTTCATGGCCCTGGCCAGCAGCGGTGGCGTCAGGCTGCCTTCGGAGGCGCCCAACGCTTTGGCCAGGGTTGTCTCGATGCGCTGGACGGCATTCATGGGCGACCTCCATCTGTCAGCAAATCCTACACACAAGCGAAACGAACT
>CAXTJY010000568.1:1780-3016 GCA_964244395.1 uncultured Rhodovarius sp. | reverse complement strand
AATCCATGGTCCTGAAGCCGCCCCGCTTCAACGCCTTCTACCCGCCCGAGGACATCAGGCCGGTCAGTGGCGAGACGTGGCGGCTCGAACTCGCGGGGCGGATCGCCAGCAAGCAGGCCTGGTCGGTCCCGGACATCATGGCGCTGCCGGAGCAGGAGATCATCATCCGGCACATCTGCGTCGAAGGCTGGGACTATATCGGCCAATGGTCCGGCGTGCCGCTGCGGCTGTTCCTGGAGCGGGTGGGAGCCGACCTGTCCTGCCGCTACGTCGCCTTCCGCTGCGCCGATGGCTACTGGGGCAGCATCGACATGGCGTCGGCGCTTCACCCGCAGACCCTGCTGGCGACGAAATACGCGGGTGCAACCCTGGCCGACCCGTTCGGTTATCCCTTGAGGCTGCGCACCGCGGTCAAACTCGGATTCAAGAATCCCAAATGGATCACCTCGATCGAGGTGACCAACGACTATCCGGGCGGATACTGGGAAGATCGCGGCTTCAATTGGTTCAGTGGAATTTGAGCTTGGCGAAAATCCAACCCCTGCGTGCCGATATCCCGATGGTCTCGGAGCAGGGCGGGTTCGCCAGGTTCGAGTTGCCGCGTGGCCTGCCCGATACCGGGCGCTTCAACCTCGCCGAGAGCACCGTGCAGAGCCTGCGGCTGGCGGATGTGCTGCGCATGGCCGGCAACAGCCTGGACGATCTGGCCCTCGACTACGGTGATCCGGCGGGCGCGGCGGGATTGCGCGAGGAACTGGGTTCCGGCTGCGTGATGCCGGCCAGCGCGGTGGTGACCTTCCCAGGGACCATGCTGGGCCTGTTCCTCCTCGCCTCCGATCTGTGCGGCGCGGGCGGCGACGCGTTGCTGGTCACGCCCTGCTTCGGCCCGATGCGCGATGCGCTGGAGCGGGCCGGCGCTTCCATCCGCCTCGTAAGGCTGCGCTTCGAGGAGTGCTACCACGCCGATGTCGGGCGCATTGCCGCGGCGCTGCACCCGAATACCCGGCTGGTCTGCCTGGCGGACCCGCAAAACCCCAGCGGCGTGCGCATTCCGCGCGCGGACATCGAGGCCCTGCTGGCGGAGATGGCGCATCGGGCGCCGCGCGCCCTGCTGTTCCTGGACGAGACGTATCGCGAAGCCACCCATGGCGGCCCGCCGACCCCCAGCGCCGCGCCGCTGGATGCGCGGCTGGTCACCGCCGGGTCGCTGTCCAAGGCGCATGGCGCGCCCGGCTT
>CAXTJY010000568.1:0-1770 GCA_964244395.1 uncultured Rhodovarius sp. | reverse complement strand
GCCGCCGCCGCCGATCCGGCGTTGCGCGCGCGGGTCATCGACGCCAAGGCCTCCCTCATCATCTCCGGCTCGGTGCTGGACGAGGCGCTTGCCACCATCCTGCTGCGCCAGGCCGAGACGGTGCTGCCGGCGCGGCGACGCGCTTTGCGGGAAGCGCTGGGTGCGGTGCTGGACTGGCAGGCGACGGAGGCGGAGCGGGTGGACATCGTGCGGCCGGATGCCGGTGCGCTGTGCTGCCTGCGCCTCAACGAGCGGATCGGCGAGGCTGGCGTGTCGCGGTTTTGGGACGCGCTGCCGAAGGAGCGGCTGCGGCTGGCCCCCGGCCCGTGGTTCGGGGAGAGCCGGCGGGTGTTCCGGCTGGGCTTCGGCCATCTGCCGGCCGCCGAGCTGGCCGCGGCCCTGCCGGCCCTGTCGCGCGCCCTCGACCAGGCGGCTTAGCGCCCCGTGCCATCACCCCTGGGTGGGGGTAGCCTTTCCGGGCGTCCGGCTCTTCCTTCACCCCTGCGTGCGGCGCATCAGCGCCAGCAGCCGCGGTTCGGCGGCGCGGTGCGCGGCGCGCTCGATGGCTCGGTAGTCGGCCACCAGGTTGCGTCCGGCGTCGGTGAGCGTGGCGCCACCGCCGCGGTAGCCGCCGATGCTGGCTGTCACCGCGGGCTCGCCCAGCATTTTGTTCAGCGCATCCACCAAATCCCAGGCGCGCTTGTAGCTCATGCCCAGGGCGCGCCCGGCGGCGGAGATGGAACCCTCACGATCGATGGCCTCCAGCAGGTCGATTTTGCCCGGTCCGATGCGACCCTGCGGCAGGTCGATGCGCAGGCTGAGGCCGGCCGGTGGTGTGATGACCTGGGACGTCCCGGCCGCGGCCATCATTCGACGCCGACCATGACGTCGGACGCCTTGACCACCGCGCTGGCCTGCATGCCGGCCTTGAGGCCGAGTTCGTCCACCGCCTCGTTGGTGATGGCGGCGGTGACCACGACGCCATTGCCGACATCGATGCGGACGTGTGCGGTGGTGGAGCCCTTCCTCACCTCGACGACGGTGCCGGGCAGGACGTTGCGGGCGGACAGTCTCATGGAAATGCCTTTCTGAAATGGTCAGGAGAGATGGGGCGGGCGGTCCGCCAAGTCATGGCAGAGCGGACACGGCGGCGCCGATATCCGCCGGCGGCGCGGCATAGGCGGCCGAGGTGGCGCCGGCCTCCGCTGGGCGCCGCTGGCGGCCAGGCGGCGGGTGGCGGTGCAGCCGGCCGGCAGCATCAGCCGCTCGGCCTCCTCGACACAGCAGGTGGTGACGGTGCCGCGGGTGCGGAAGACGACCTGGCCGCGGCGCTCGGCGATGCCCAGGCCCGGCGTGGTCGCGTCGCCATAGGGCACGTCCTCCCGCAGCATGGCGAGCAGGCGGTCGTCGGGCAGGAGGAAGCTCATGCGGCGGGCCCCGCGGCGTGGTCGAAGGTGACGGCCTTGATGACGGCCCAGAGCGGCATGCCTGGCGCGAGGCCGAGCCGATCCACGCTGTCGCGCGTCACCCGCGCCAGCATGCGGGTCGAGCCCACGGAGAGTTGCAGGAAGACCTCCTGCGGCGAGTTCGTGCCGTCGATCGAGACGAGCGTGGCGGCCAGGATGTTTTGGGTGGACATGCCGCGCGGCGGCTCGGTCGCCACCGCCACGTCGCGGGCGCGCAGGCGGATGCGGGCGCGGGCGCCCGGGGCTTCGTCGCGCAGCGGGACCGCGAAGCTGCCTCCGTCGAAGGCCAGGCGGGTGAGGCCAC
>CAXTJY010000567.1:0-3030 GCA_964244395.1 uncultured Rhodovarius sp. | reverse complement strand
TGGTGCGCAGGGTCACGTCCTCCGGCTTCACGCCGAGCACCTTCGCGACGGTGCCCTGGCCGGCGTCCTGCCACTGGGTCGGGCCGATCAGGTCGACCTTGCCGTCGTGGAAGTGCGCGGTGAAATTCATCGGCTCGAGCGCCGCGTGGGCGAGCAGCGCGACGCGGAACGGCCTGCCGGGAGCAACCGACGCGACCTCGGAAAGCAATGTGACCGTCGCCCGGGGCGTAACCGAGGGTTGCGCCTGCTGGGCCGAGGCAGCCCCGACCCATGCGCCCAGCAACAACCCGATCAGCGTTCGATGCATGACAGGCGATATGACCTTCCGTAATCGACATGACAAGCACGAAATGATGCGCCATAGGCCCGGGATGAGCACCAAGCTGCAACCCGCGCGCGGCACCCGTGACATGATCGGCGCGGATGCCCGTCGACACGTGGCGGTGGGCGACATCGCCCGCAAGGTGGCCGGATTTTATGGCTTCGCCGAATGGTTCACCCCGATCTTCGAGGATACCCGAGTCTTCTCGCGCGGCCTGGGCGAAACGTCGGATGTGGTGGCGAAGGAGATGTACTCCTTTCCGGACCGGGGCGGCGACATGCTGACGCTTCGGCCCGAGAACACCGCCGGTGTCTGCCGCGCGCTGGTCAGCAACGGGCTGACGCAGTCGCTGCCGCAGAAGGCGTTCTATGCCGGGCCGATGTTCCGCTACGAACGGCCGCAAAAGGGCCGTTACCGGCAGTTCCACCAGATCGGCTGCGAAATCCTGGGTGCGGCCGAGCCGCTGGCCGATGCGGAGGTGATCGCCGCGGGGTGGCACATCATCCAGGCGCTGGGCATTGCGGATGGGGTGGTGCTGGAAATCAACACCCTGGGCGACGCGGCAACCCGGGACGCGTATCGCGCGGCGTTGGTGGCGTATTTCTCCGCGCATGCCGAGCGCCTAAGCGCCGACAGCCGGCTGCGGCTGGAGAAGAACCCGCTGCGCATCCTGGACAGCAAGGATGCGGGCGACCGGGCGCTCGTGGCCGACGCGCCGATGATCACCGCGTATCTGACCGAGGCGGCGGCGGCGCATTATCAGGCTGTGCTGGGGTATCTTCGCGGCTTCGGCGTGCCGTTGCGCGAGAATCCGCGCATCGTGCGCGGCCTCGACTATTACAGCCACACCGCCTTCGAATTCGTCACCGACCGGCTGGGCGCGCAGGGCACCGTGATGGCCGGTGGCCGCTATGACGGGCTGGTGGAGGAGATGGGTGGGCCGCCTACCCCCTCGGTCGGCTGGGCGGCGGGGATGGAGCGGCTGGCGCTGTTGATGGAGGAGGCCCAGCGCACCCCGGCGGCGCCCCGCCCGGTGGCGGTGGTGCCGATGGGGGGCGAAACGCCGGCGCTTACGGTGCTGACCGCGCTGCGGGCGGCGGGAGTGCATGCCGAGATGGAGTATCGCGGCAACCTGAAGCGCCGGCTGGAACGGGCCAACAAGCAGAATGCTCGCGCCGCAGTATTGGTGGCGGATGATGGCGGCCTACTGGTGAAGGATCTGGATGCCGGTACGCAGGTGGCGGCGCAGTTAGAGGACCTGGCCTCCCTATTTGCAAAACGCGCAATTGATAGTCATTCGCAATAATCTTATATGGCGGTCAGACTGCTACCGAGGAAGACCCCATGCTCGACTCCCCTGCCCTTTTCCAGCTCCTCAACCGTGCCTCCGTGCCGCCGAAGATGATGCGGCCGCCGGCGCCCGATGCGGCCAGCATCGAGACCGCCGTCTCCGCCGCGCTGCGCGCGCCCGACCATGGCGGGCTGCGCCCCTGGCGCTTTTTCTGCATCGAGGGTGCCGCCCGCCTGGCCTGGGGTACCGTGCTGGCGCAGTCCCTGCTGCGGCGCGACCCCACGACCACGGCCGAGCGGCTGGAGCTGGAACGGGAAAGGCCGCTGCGCGCGCCGATGGTGATTGCCGCCGGCGCTGCCCTGCGGCACGACCACAAGGTGCCGGCGTGGGAGCAGGAGGCGACGGCGGCAGCCGGCATCATGAACTTCATGAACGCGCTGGACGCGCAGGGCTTCGGCGCCATGTGGCTGTCCTCGGCCGCGCTGCATGACGAGGCGGTGAAGCGGGCGCTGGGGCTGGAGCCGCGTGACGCCCTGCTGGGCTGGATCTACGCCGGCACGCCGGATGCCAGGGCGCGGCCGCGGCCCGTCCGCGCTGCCCCCGGGCTGCACATGCGGATGTGGCAGCCGTTGGGATGAACGACCGGGCCCGCTGCATCCCCATCCTGGCCTCGCTCAACCTGGACGAGACCGAGCTTTTCTACGGCGCGATGCTGGGCTTCGCTGTCACAAGGCATGCCGACTACCTGCTCGCCAAACGCGACGAGATGGAGCTGCACTTCTGGCTGACCGACGACCCGGTGCACCCCAGGAACACCGCCTGCTATATTCGCGGCGGCCAGGTGCCGGCGTTGCATGCGGAGTTCGCGGCTCGCGCGATGCCGGGACTTTCCGATTTTGAAGTGCGGCCGTGGGACATGAAGGAGTTCACCATCCACGACCCGCACGGCAACCTGCTTCGCTTCGGCTGCGCGCCGCAGGAGATCGGCGAAGACCATCGGGAATAGCGATGGGTCTCATAGGCGTGACGGCATGGCAGCGCCGCGCGCCCCGATGCATACCTTCGGCACGAACATGCTTGGAAGGAGCCGGAGGATGACGCGCACGAAGAACCTGCTGCTGGCAGCGGCGGCGATGGTGACCCTGGGGGGCGCCGCGGCGCAGGCCAACCTGCTGCTGATGAACAATAGCGGCCAGTCGGTGCAGTATACGCTTTATGACGGCGCGGGCCAGCCGATTGCCAATGCCACCGGCTGCATGCGGCAGGGCGCGCAGCTGGCCTTCACCGGGGCGGAGTATGGCCGGGGGCGCGGGCTATACATCCGCGGCATCCTGAAGTCGCGATCCGACTGCACGGGTTCCAACGGGTCCGACACCGGGCGAGGCTCCCGGCAGCTGATGCAGAACGACGCCAACAC
>CAXTJY010000566.1:0-3031 GCA_964244395.1 uncultured Rhodovarius sp. | reverse complement strand
GGCTCGCCTCGGACGGGGTCCATTCCAACGGCTTCTCGCTGGTGCGGCGGGTGGTGGCGCAGAGCGGGGTGGCGCCGGATGCGCCCTGTCCGTTCGGGGACGGGACCCTGGCCGCGGCGTTGCTGGCGCCGACCCGCATCTACGTGAAGCCGCTGCTCGCGCTGCACGCCGCCGGCCTGCTCAAGGCGGCGGCGCACATCACCGGCGGCGGCCTGCCCGGCAACGTGCCGCGCGTGCTGCCGGAAGGGTTGGCGGCGGTCGTCGACGGTTCGGCCTGGACGGCGCCGCCGGTCTTCGCCTGGCTGGCCCGCGCCGGCGGGGTCGCCGCGGAGGAGATGCTGCGGGTGTTCAACTGCGGCATCGGCATGGTGCTGGTGGTGGCGCCCGGCGATGTGGCGGCGGCGCTGGACCTGCTGGCCGGGGCCGGCGAGACGGCCATGCCGATCGGCCACCTGGAAGCCGGCACGGATGAATTTCGCATGGCGCAGCCGCTGGCGTTGTGAGGACGGCCATCCTGATCTCGGGGCGCGGCAGCAACATGTCCGCGCTGCTCGCGGCCATGGCCGATCCGGCTTTCCCGGCCCGCCCGGTCCTCGTCCTGAGCAATCGCCCCGACGCCGCCGGCTTGGCACTGACCGGCGTCGTGCCCACCGCCGTGGTGCCGAGCCGCGGCCGCGGGCGGGAGGCGTTCGAGGCCGATCTGGATGCCGCCTTGCAAGCCCATGGCGTGCAGTTGATCGCGCTTGCCGGCTTCATGCGGGTGTTGACGGCGGAGTTCGTGGCGCGTTGGGCGGGCCGGATGATCAACATCCACCCAAGCCTGCTGCCCAGCTTTCCGGGGCTGGACACCCATGCCCGCGCCCTGGCCGCCGGCGTGCGGCTGCATGGCTGCACCGTGCATTGGGTGAGCCCGGGGGTGGACGAAGGGCCGATCATCGCTCAATCCGCCGTGCCGGTGCTGCCCAGCGACGACGAGGCCTCGCTGGCGGCCCGGGTGCTGGCGCGCGAGCATGCACTTTACCCCGCCGCCCTGCGGCTGGTGGCCCGCGGTGCCGCGCCAGCAGCTCGGGATGGCCATCTGGATAGCCTGTGGCTGCCATGACACTGGACGCGGCTGCGCGGTGTTCCTATCAACGCGCGACAGTGTGAGGGCACCGCATCATGGCCGAGCAGAAAGCCACCTACGAATTCGCCGAAGTGAAGGCCAAGGACATCATGGCCGACCGGCAGGCGCTGTGGGGCGCCTTCACCAACGCCACCAAGTGGTCGATCATCGGCATCGCAGGCGGGCTGATCCTGCTCTACCTCGTCTTCGGCTGAGGACTGTGCGCCGCGCTCACCACGGGCGCGCCCTGTAGATATCATCGACGCAGCGGCGCGCACTCGTCGCGCGATGGCCGGGTCGAGCCCGGCCAGACGCAGCCGCAATCTCAGTGGTGCCGCCACAGCACCTCGGCCGGCGCCGCCTCGCGCGGGTCGGTGCGCAGCCAGTCGCCATTGCCCAGCGACTTGCCGGTGAATGCCAGGATGAACCCCCAATGGCTCACCACCACCGTGTGCGCCCAGTCCTCCCGCGCCGCCATGTCGGTGCGGAAGCCGGAGGCGCGGGCCAGGATGGCGTCCTCGGCCTCCTCGGTGCCCGGCCACCACACCTCCTCCAGCCCATCGAAGGCGACATGTGGGAATTCCGCCGCAATCAGGCTGATGGGCCGGCCGACATCGCAGGTGAAGGCGTAGCGCTCCCGCACCTGCGGCGTCACCGTGATGGGCAGGCCCAGGCGCTCCGCCAGCGGCGCCGCCGTCTGCAGGGCACGGGTGTAGGGTGAGGCGACGATGCGCCGGATGTCCTCGGCCGCCAGCGTCTCGGCCGCCTGCTTCGCCTGTTCATGGCCCAGATCGGTCAGTTTCGGGTCGATGATGCCGGGGTCGATGCGGGTGCGGGTGAAATGCAGGTTGAATTCGCTCTGGCCATGGCGCAGCAGGATCATGCGTTCAGACTTCCTTTGGACGGCAATGTTCCATACATGGATTGGCCGACATTGCAGCAGGTGACGGTGCACCCCAATTAGGCTGCTCAGGAGTTATCACCACCATGCAAGGCAGTTTCCCGTTCGACCTCATCCTCTTCGGCATGGTGGCCGCCTTCCTGGTGCTGCGGTTGCGCAGCGTGCTGGGCAAGCGGCAGGGTTTTGAGCGTCCGCCGGCGGACACCAGGGTCGCCCCGGCACCGGTGGGCCGTGAGGCGCCGCGCCCGCCCGTCCAGGCCGGCCCCGCATTGACGGGCGCCGCGGCGCAGACCG
Source organism: uncultured Rhodovarius sp. (assembly GCA_964244395.1). Taxonomy (GTDB): domain Bacteria; phylum Pseudomonadota; class Alphaproteobacteria; order Acetobacterales; family Acetobacteraceae; genus Rhodovarius. The sequence continues at coordinate 731 of CAXTJY010000566.1, read as the reverse complement.
TCAGCCGGATCCGCGCGGTCGATCCGTCCTTCGAGCCGGCGGCGTTTCTCAGCGGTGCCGAGGCAGCCTTTCGGATGATCGTGCAGGCCTTTGCCGCCGGTGAACGGCAGACGCTGCGTGGCCTGCTGAGCGACGACACCTATGCCGGCTTCGAGCAGGCCATCACCGCCCGGGAAAATGCCGGCGAGACGCAGCGGACCGAGATCCGCGCGGTCAATGGCGTGTCCATCGATGCCGCGGATTTGCGCGGAACAACCGCCGACGTCACCGTGCGTTTCGTCACCGATCAGGTCAACCTGACCACGGCGCGGAATGGGGAGGTGGTGACGGGTTCAGATGCGATCACCGAGCTTACCGACCTGTGGACTTTCCAGCGCGAGCTGTCCGAGAAAGACCCGACGTGGCGCCTGGTGGCGACGCGCAGCCTTTAGCATTTGGTTAACCCTGGCGGGGAATGGCTGGGCGCAGGATGCGGTGTTGCCGGGGCCCCATCAGGGGCCGCATGACCTGCCCGGCTGGGCCGATGACAATGTCCTCGAGGTTTTCCCGGCACTGAGACGGAGCTGCGCTGCCTGGCGGGTCATGCCGCCCGAGCAGCCACTGGGCGGCGAGGGCCTGGGCAGCAAGGCGGGCGACTGGGCGGCGGCTTGCGCGGCGCTGTCGGCGCTGCCGCCTCGCCCGGCCGGCGCCGTGCGTTCCCGCCGCGTCGTCGCCTGGCTGGCGCGGATGCG
>CAXTJY010000565.1:0-3033 GCA_964244395.1 uncultured Rhodovarius sp. | reverse complement strand
AGGCACGAGGTGGTGCCGGGCGTGACCGCGGCCCTGGCCTGCGCCGCCCAGGCCGGCATCCCGCTGACCCTGCGCGGGGTGGCGCGCGCCCTGACTTTCGTCACCGGCCACACCCAGGACGGCAAGCTGGACCTGGACTTCGCGGCCCTGGCCCGCCCCGGCCAGACCCTGGCCATCTACATGGGCGTGACCACCCTGGCCGCATTGCGCGCGGGACTGGTGGCCGCTGGCATGCCGTCCGACACGCCGGCGGCCATGATCGAACGCGGCGGCACGCCCCGCCAGCGCACGCTGCGCGGCAACCTGGCGACCGTGGCGCTGGACGCGCCGGAGTGGACGACCGGCGGCCCGGCGCTGCTGCTGCTGGGTGAGGCGGTGGCCATGACCGCCGGGGAACGGGCGCTGGCGCTGGCCGCCTGACTACTGCGCCGGCGAAAACTCCATCGCCCGCGTCGTCTCCCAGATGCGAGGCGTGTAGCGCACATGGCTGCGCGTCGCCCACACATTCACCTGATGATGGAGCGGGATCACCGCCAGGTCGCGCTGCACGGCCAAACGGATGACCTGCTGGTATAGCTCGCCGCGCTGCGGCGGATCGATGGTGGCCAGCGCCCGGTCCAGCAATGCATCCGTCTCCGGATTGCCGTAATGGCTGGCCCGCAAATAGGTGCCCCAGCCTTTCTCCGGCGTCGGCGTCGCCACCATGTTGATCAGCGAAGTGTCGGCCTCGCCCGAGGAACTCGACCAGCCGGTCAGGGAAATGCTGTTCTCGTCGCGCGGTGTGCGGGCGAAGAACATGCTGCTGGGCATCGTCGCCACCGTGGTGCGCACGCCGATCCGCGCCCACATCTGCGCCAGCGCCTGGGCGATCTCGGCATCGTTGACGTAGCGGTCGTTCGGCCCGTGCAACGTCATGCTGAACCCGTCCGGCAACCCGGCCTCGGTTAGCAGCCGCCGCGCCGCCGTGGGGTCGAAGCGGTCCGGCGCGATGGCCGGGTCATAGCCCAGCGCACCCTCCGGCATCAGCTGCCCGGACGGCACCGAGAAGCCCTCCATCAGCTGGCGGGCGATGCCCTCCCGATTGACTGCCTGGCTCAGCGCCCGGCGCACCCGCACGTCGCGCAGCGGGTTGGGGATGGGGTTGCCACGCAGGTCGGCCACGAACGGCGAGCGCTCCCGGCCGACATCGACATAGAGGTAGATCAGCCGCTGACCGACCCGGCTTTGCACCGTGATGCCGGGCACGCCGCGCAGCGCCGCCACGTCGCGCGTCGGCACGTTGTCGATAGCGTCCACGTCGCCGGCGCGGAGCGCGGCCACGCGGGCGGTGTCGCTCGGGATCATCCGGATCGTCACCCGGCTGAAGGCAGGCGCGCCGCCCCAATGGTTCGGCCAGGCTGTGAGTACGGCGCGATCGCCCGGCGAATAGCTGGCGAAGCGGTAGGGGCCGGTGCCGATGGCGGCGCGACCACTGTTGTAGTCGCGGGTCTCCGCCCCCTCGCCGTTGCGGCGGCCGACGATGGCGTAGCCGCTCATCATCATCGGCATCATCGGCACCGGGCGATCGGTGTGGAAGCGCATGGTGTGCGGGTCCACCACCTCGATCCGGGTCACGGGGCGGATGTACTGGCCCATGCTGGCGGGGCTGCCCGGGACCACGGGCGCGCGGGCATGGGTGAAGACGACATCATCCGCTGTGAAGGGCGAGCCGTCATGGAAGGTGACGCCCTGCCGCAGCCGGATTTCCCAGATATTAGGCTCGATCGGCTCCCAGCTCATCGCCAGGCCGGGGATCGGTCGGCCATTGTTGTCGGTGGCGACGAGCTGTTCGAACACATGCTGGGTCAGGGCATGGTTCGGCGACAGATCGTGGAAATGCGGGTCCATCGAGGTGAAGGCCCCGCCGGTGGCGATGCTGAGCGCGGGCTGCGCCTGGGCGGCGAGCGGAAGCAGCAGGGCGAGCGGGAGCAAGAGCTTCATGCCGGCGAGCGTGGCGCCTGGCGGGGCTGAGCGCCACACGAATCTCGGCTAGGATGGGGCATGGAGATCGGCTTCTACCACCTCACCGCAAGCACGTTGGAGCAGGCATTGCCCAAATTGCTGGCAAGGGTGCTGGCCCTGCCGGGGCGGGCGATGGTGCTGGGCGACACGGCGGAGCATCTTTCGGGTTTGGACACGGCGCTGTGGAAGGCCGAGGAATGGCTGCCGCATAATGCGGCGGAGGGAGGGGAGGATGCGGCGCTGCAACCGATCTGGCTGACCTGCGAGGACGGCCCCGCGCCCAATGCCGCGCGGCACCTGTTCCTGGTCGGTGGGGCGCGCAGCGACCATCTGGCGGCGTTCGACCGCTGCTTCGACCTGTTCGATGGGCGCGACGAGGCGGCGGTGCAGGCGGCGCGCGACCGCTTCCGGCAGGCGCGGGTCGCCGGCCACGTCCTGACCTACTGGCAGCAAGGCGACACCGGCCGCTGGGAGAAGCGCGCGTGACGCTGCTGCGGCGCAGCCTGCTGGCGCTCCTTTTGTTGTTGGTGGCGGCCTGGTTGCTGGCCAGCGCGGCGTTGGCCTTCTGGCTGCCGGCCGGATGGCATGTGGCGAACTGGCCGCTCAGCGCGCCCGGCCTCGCGGCGACGTCGCCGGAGGGAGCCTTGCTGCGCTGGTCGCCGGTGGATTGGCGCGGGCTGCGGCTCACCGGGCAGAATTTCACCCCGCGCGGCAGCCGGTTGGGGCCGGTGGCCGCGCTGGATGCGGAGTTGGCCTGGCGCGGGCCGCCCGGCTTCAACCCGGAAGCCTGGCGGCTGGCAGGGGGGTATGTGGAGGTCACCGGCCTTTCCGTGGTGTGGGGGCCGCTGCGTTTCTCCGGCACCGGCGAGCTGCGGCTGGCGGAGGACGGCGCGCTGCGCGGCCCGCTGCGGGGCCGGATGGAGGGGCTGGACGGGGCGATGGCCATGCTGTCCCAGGCCGGCGTGGTCGCCCCCGGCACGCGGGTTCGGGGCGAGGTCGAGATGCCGCTGGCGCTGTATCGCGATGGCCGGG
>CAXTJY010000564.1:0-3046 GCA_964244395.1 uncultured Rhodovarius sp. | reverse complement strand
CGGTGACGCCCATGGTCTGTTCGCGCACCGCGTTCTGCTCCTCGGCGCTGGCGGTCAGCAGCGGCGCGGGGATCGGCGAGGTGGGGAATGCCAGCACCGCGCCGCCGGCCAGCAGGCTGCGCATGCGGCCCTGGAAGCGCCGGCGGAAATGTCGGCCGGCAGCCGCCTTGCCCGGGTCCATGTCGCGCGCGCCCGCAAACCGCTCGCCCACGCCCGGGCCGAAAGCCGGCTTGGTCGCGGTGACCCAACGGCCCAGCGTCGCCCAGGCCTCCTGCGCCTGCATGCAGCGGAAATTCTCATACAGCTCTCCCAGCCCCTCCGGGCAGAGTTCGATCCGCAGCGCATGGCCCATCACCCGCTCAGCCGCCTCCAGCGCCGGCAGCAGGGCCTGGGCGACGGCCGGGTCGGCATTCATCCAGGCATCGTCAGGTTTCAGCAGCGGACCGTTGGGCAGGCAGTCCGGGCCACCCGGCTCCCAAGGCAGCAATTCATTGCCGACCCGGGTGAGGATGGCGGCGCCGGTGGCGAACCAGCCGGGAGTGTCGAAGCTCGGCCCCAGCGCGGCGCAGCCGGCGAGCGAAATGGCCCCCCAACTCGGCCGGATGCCGAACACGCCGCAGTAGCTGGCCGGGATGCGCACCGAACCGCCGGTGTCCGAGCCCATGGCGAAATCCACCAGCCCCGCCGCCACCGCCGCCGCGCTGCCGCAGGAGGAGCCGCCGGGAAAGCGGTCCGGCGCGTTCGGGTTGATGGGCGTGCCGTGCCAGACGTTCTCGCCCGTCAGCCCATAGGCCAGCTCGACCGTCTTGGTCTTGCCCACCAGCTCGGCCCCGGCCTCCAGCAATCCCAGCACCACCGGCGCGGTGGCGGCGGCCACGCCGTGGGTGAGCGCCCAGTCGGGGTTGCCGTAGCTGGTGACGTGGCCGGCGAGGTCATACAGATCCTTGACCGCGAAGCGCAGTCCGGCCAGCGGCCCGTCGGCGGCCCCTGCCATCGCAGCCCACGGCCCGGGGATGAACGGGCCGTCGCGTTCGCTGTCCTCAGCCGTCATCCCCAACCCTTCGCATGCCTCGATCAGCGACATGCTAGGGCCAAACCGCCGGCTGTGAAACCGCGAAGCTCAGCGCGCCCGCAGCAACCCGGGCACCCGCAACAGCACGATTTCGTTGTTGTCCGCCCGATAGGGGTGGCGGCCGGCGGAGAAGGGCAGGTTGTTGTCGTTGCCCAGGATGATGTGGTCGGCATCCACCATCGCCACGTTCTCGATGGTGAAGAAGGGGAAGGTGAAGCGGGTGCGTGGCGCGTCGGCCGGGACAGCGCCGCGGTCGCGCACCAACGCTTCCGGGTCGCTCATCGCCAACAGGTCGATATGGCCGATCTTGCGGACGTAGCCCTCGGCATCGGCGTCGCCGAGGTCGATCAGATAGACGCGCTTGAAACGGGCCGGTTGGGCGAAGCAAGGTGCCGCGGGGCTGGAGGCGACGCCCGTGGCGCAGGCCAGGCCGGGGTCGCCTTCGCCATTGTCGCGCTCGATCACCAGAGCACGGCGCTCGTCGATCATGTTGAAGTCGCCGATCGCGGTGGCGCCGGGCTCCAGCCTGTAGCGCAGGCTACGGCCGGTGAAGGCGCGCTGCGCCGTACTGAATTCGAGGATGCGCAGAAAGGCGCCTTCCGCCTGGTCGCTGCCAGGTGCGTAAAGCGGTTGTTCCAGCAGGCCCCACAGGGTCTGCCCATCCGGCGTCATCGCCATGCCCTCGAAACCGCCGGAGCGGCGCGTGCGGAACGGCACCCCGGCGGTGGGGGTGGCGGCCACCTGGAAGGCCGGGTTGTCGGGGCTGCGGATGGGCTGGCCTTCGAGCATGGTGTCGAACACCCGCAGGACACGGCCCTCGGCATCGGCGTGGATGATGAAGGGGCCAAACTCGTCACCCAGCCAGAAGCTGCCATCGGGGGCGACCTGCAGGCTTTCCGTGTCAAAGTCAGCACCGGTCAGGTAGCGCGTCGGGCTCGGGTCGGTGACGATGTGGAACGGCACGTTCCGGTTCGGGTCGGAGAGGAAGGTGGTGCGCTCGACGGCGACGGTGCCGGCGGCGAAGTCGGGGCGGACCCGGTGGATCATCAGCAGCGCGTCCGGGCTGTTGCGGCGATTGCCGAACCCGTTGTCGGTGGTCACCCAGTAACTGCCGTCTCCAGCGGGGCGGATGCCGGAAAAGCCCTGCACCGGCTGTCCCTCGAAGGGCAGGGCCAGGCCGGTCTGCCGGCTGCCATAGGCGGGGCCGGTGTCGCCCGGGGCGCTGCCGCGCCGCTCGTTTCGGGTGTTGCCGGGGCAGGTGAAGCGGCCGGAAGTGGCGAAGCCCGGCGGCGCGTCGGCCGGCGGCGCCACGAAGGTGGCCGCCGGCAGCACGGCATGGCCGGCCACCCGCGCCTCGAACAGCTGGTCGGCCCTGGCGGGCTGGACGATGGCGAAGAAAGCGAGGGTAGGGAGCAGCCAGGTGCGCATGGGGGGTTCCTTCAAACGTCGCCGGTTTAGCGCAGCGCTATTGCAGCCATCCGACACTTCGATGACGGCTTCGCGCGGCTCGGATGAGCGTGAACGCCCCGGCGCCTGCCCCAGGGCGCCGCACGGGGGCGTCACGGCGAGGCTGGCGCGCCGCCCCGGGCCCGGGCCTATAGTCTTCCATGCGCCCCAAAATCCTTTGCGTCTTCGGGACGCGGCCGGAGGCGATCAAGATGGCGCCGGTGGTGCGCGCATTGGCCGCAAGCCCGGACATGCACCCCATCGTCTGCGTCACCGGCCAGCACCGCGACATGCTGGACAGCGCCCTGGGCGTCTTCGGCATCACGCCCGACCACGACCTGGCCATCATGCGGCCCGGCCAGGACCTTAACGCCATGACGGCCGCCATCCTCGACCGGTTGGGGCCGTTGCTGCGCGAACTGCGGCCGGACTGGCTGCTGGTGCATGGCGACACCACCACGGCGATGGCGGCCGCGCTGGCCGGCTTCCACGCCGGCGTGCGGGTCGGTCATGTCGAGGCGGGGCTGC
>CAXTJY010000563.1:0-3052 GCA_964244395.1 uncultured Rhodovarius sp. | reverse complement strand
GGTCGCGGCCAAATCCGATCACGAATCGCCGGCGGGCGAGACCCGCACGGCCCGGCCCTCCAGCGAGAGCCGCATGCCCTGGGCGCCGTGGCCGATGAGCAGCCCGCCTTGCTGACTGTCCGGCGCGAGTTCCAGCGCCGCCGCCGGGCGGGCCAACAGGGGCAGGGCCAGCGCGGAGCGGCGTGCGATCACAACAATTCTCCTTGGCCGTGGGGTTTCTTCGGTCGCTCGACGCGGGCGGCAATCTGACCGTCATGGAATTCGAGCGTCAGCGCCACCCCGGGCCGCACACCCGCCGCGCTGGCAATGGCCGCCCCGCCGGCGCCGTGCACCAGCACGAACCCCCGCGCCAGTACCGCATGATAGGACACGCCGTCGAGCCGGGCCGAAATCCCGGCCAGCGCCGTGCCATGCTGCCGCAGCGCCGCCGCCAGCGGCGCTGGCGAAAATCGGAGGAGGGCAGGGGCTGCCCGCCGCCGATCCAGGGACGCCGCCCATGCGGAATCCAGCCGCGCGCGCAACGCACCCAGCGCGGCGAGATGGCTGACTAGCGCCGCCCGCAGCGGCGGCGAGCCGAAACGGGCAAAGGCCGGCGCCGCCCGTCGCGCAGCCTGCCCACCTGCCCAGCCCGCGCCCATCCGGCCAGCCGCCAACGCCAGCGCGTGGCGCCGCGCCGCAATCCCCTCGCGCGGGTGCGGCAACGCCAGCCGGGCGAACGCATTCCGTTTCTGCCCGACCAGCGCCGGCAGCGCCTGGCGCAGCCGGTCGCCGCGATCCTCCAGCCGCTGGCGCAGCCCACCCAGCAGGTCGGGCATCGAGGGCAGGCCGCGTTCGGCCCGGTGCAGCGCGTGCCGGGTGCGGTCGAGCCGTCCCTGCATGGCCTGGTGCAGCCGGCCGCCGCGCTGCGCCAGGTCGGCCAGCAGCTCGACCCGAGCCGGCACCGCCATCTCGGCGGCCGCGGTGGGGGTGGCGGCGCGGCGGTCGGAGGCGAAGTCGATCAGCGTGGTGTCCGTCTCATGCCCCACCGCCGAGATCAGCGGGATGACGGAGGCAGCGGCGGCGCGCACCACCGCCTCGTCGTTGAAGGCCATCAGGTCTTCCAGGCTGCCGCCGCCGCGCGCCACGATCAGCACATCCGGCCGCTGGCCCTCCGGTAGGGCGCCCATGCCGGCGATGGCGGCGGCGATCTTTTCCGCCGACCCGGCGCCCTGCACCGCCACCGGCCACAGCAGGATCGGCCGCGGGAACCGCCGCGCGATGGTGGTGCGGATGTCCTGCAGTACCGCGCCCTTCTCGGAAGTAATGACGCCGATCAGCCGCGGAATCAGCGGAAACGGCCGCTTGCCCTCGAACAGCCCCTCGGCCAGCAGCCGCGCCCGCAGCTTCTCGATGGCGGCCAGCAGCGCACCTTCACCGGCATATTCCATCCGCTCGATGACGAGCTGGTACTTGCTGCGGTCGGCATAGGTGTCGATCCGCCCGGTGGCGATGACCTCCAACCCGTTCTCCGGGACGATTCCCAGGCCGCGCACCGCCATCTTCCACACCACCGATTCCAGCTTGGCGTCGGCATCCTTCAGGCTGAGGTAGATGTGGCCGGAGGGGTAACGCTTGCATTCGGTGATCTCGCCACGCACGCGCACCCGGCCAAACGCCTCGCGCAGCACGCCCTTGATGGCGCCGGAGAGCTCGGAGACGGCGTATTCGGGGACGTTGGTCACGGTGTCCATCGCGGAACCATAGCAGGCCTGACCCGCGCCGCATCGGACCGCGGCGTCACCACGTGCGACCCGGTTGGTCTCGGTTAGGGTCGGTCCTCCGCGTCACCGGCGGGCTTGACCCGGCGGTCTCCTCCAGGGACTTGTCCGCCCGGCGCGGAGGGATGCGGATGAAGGTTCTCGTGGTCGGCGGTGGTGGGCGTGAGCATGCGCTGTGCTGGAAGATCACCCAGTCGCCCTTGCTGACCAAGCTGTGGTGCGCGCCGGGCAATGCCGGCATCGCGGACGTGGCGGAATGCGTGGCCGTCGCGGCGGAGGACGTCGTCGGCCAGGTGGCGCTGGCGCGGCGGCTGGCCGTCGACCTGGTGGTGGTGGGACCGGAGGCGCCGCTGACGCTGGGCCTGGCGGATGCGTGCCGCGAGGCCGGGATTGCCTGCTTCGGCCCCTCGCGCGCCGCGGCCGCGCTGGAGGGCAGCAAGACCTTCACCAAGCAGGTCGCCGCCGCCGCCGGCGCCCCCACCGCCGCCTGGGCGCGCTTTTCGTGCGCCGACGCCGCCCGTGCCTACGTCACCGCGCAGGGCGCGCCGATCGTGGTGAAGGCCGATGGCCTGGCCGCCGGCAAGGGTGTCGTCGTCGCCGCCACGGTGGCCGATGCGCATGCCGCCATCACCGACTTCATGGACGCCCGCGTGCATGGCGAGGCCGGTGCCTTCGTGGTCATCGAGGAATGCCTGGTCGGCGAGGAGATCAGCGTCTTCGCCCTGTGCGACGGCACCACCGCGCTGTTCTTCGGCGCGGCACAGGACCACAAGCGGGCCTTCGACGGCGACCAGGGCCCCAACACCGGCGGCATGGGCGCGTACTCGCCGGCACCGGCGTTCACCGATGCGCTGCGGGCCGAGGCGATGGACCGGATTATTCAGCCCTGCCTGGAGGAGATGGCGGCGCGCGGCACCCCCTTCACCGGCGTGCTGTTCGCCGGGCTGATGCTGACGGCGCAAGGGCCGAAGCTGATCGAATTCAACGTCCGCTTCGGCGACCCGGAATGCCAGGTGCTGATGCTGCGGCTGGAATCCGATCTGCTGCAACTGCTGTACGCCGCGGCACATGGCCGGCTGGCCGGGCACACCCCGCGCTGGCGTGCGGAGTCCGCAATCCTGGTGGTGCTGGCGACGCGCGGCTACCCCGGCGCCTACACCAACGGCAGCGAGATCCATGGGCTGGACGCGGTGCGCGGCGCGCATGTCTTCCACGCCGGCACCCGGCGCGACGGCGCCCGCATCCTGGCCCAGGGCGGCCGCGTGCTGGGCGTGGGCGCCACCGCCGCCACGCTG
>CAXTJY010000562.1:0-3059 GCA_964244395.1 uncultured Rhodovarius sp. | reverse complement strand
GTGCGGCCGCCCCCGGCGCGGCGGGTGTCGCACCAGGCCGCGGGGCAGGTGGCGGGGCCGGCGCCGCCGGCGTGACCGCCCGCGCCCCGGCGGGCACCGGCCCGGCCCGGAACAAAGCGGGGTCGATCGGCACGTCGCGCCGGGTGCCCTGGCCTGGCGCGAAGCCGGCCTGGGTCTGGCCGTCCACCAGCACATCGACGTTGTTGACCACGCCCACGCTGGCCACCAGGCCCCATTGGTTGGGCGGCGTGTAGGTCTCGCCGTTGCGGAAGATGCGGTTCACCACCGGCGCCTGGCCGGGCATCCGCACGGTGAGGAAGCTGTCGCCCTTGAAGCGGAAGGACACGCGGCTGGTGTCGTTCGGGCTGGGCGGCGGTGGGGGCGGTGGGGGCGGCGGCGGAATGACGATCGGCACCGGCACCGGCGTAGGCATCGGCACCGAGCTGGGCGGCCCCGCCGGCCCCTGGCTGACAGGCGGCTCCACCGGCGTACCCTCGCGCGCCGCGCGCTCCAGCCGCGACGGCACGGCCGGCACCGCATCCACGCTGCGGTCGCTGCTGCGGGTCCAGTTATACCAGCCGGCATAGGCGGCGATGGCGATGCCGATGCCAAACAGGATGACGATGCCGGCCGGCATGCCACGGTCGGTCACCGGCTCGGGGAAGACCAGATCCTGCTTGCGCTGCACCCCGGTGCCGGCCAGTTCGCGGAAGCGGCGCACCAGGTCGGATGCGTCCAGCCCCAGCGCGTTGGCGTAGTTGCGCACGAATCCCAGGGCGTAGGCGGGGCTGGGCAGGTCGCGCACCCGCCCCTCCTCCAGCGCGATGAGATAGACACGGCGGATGCGCAGCGCCGCACTCATATCCTCGACGGAAAGGCCGGAGGCCTCCCGCGCGTCGCGCAGCTCCTCGCCGAGACGCGCGGTATCGCCGCTCTGGGTTGCCTCAGGCCGGGCGAAGCGTTTCATGCTGAAGGACACGGGAAGTTCCTAGCCCAGGGCGTGGGTGGTGGCAAAGGCGCGCCGCGCATCGAGCGCGGTATCCGCCTGGTCGATCAGCTCGGCGATGATCTCGCTGACGCTCTGCTCGCGTGTCACCATGCCGACGGATTGGCCGGCCATCAGGCTGCCTTCCTCGACATCGCCATCCACCACCGCGCGGCGCAGCGCCCCTGCCCAGAAATGCTCGATGTCCAGCTGGGCGGCCTCCTTGGTCAGCTCGCCGGACTGGAAGCGACCCAGCGTCTGCGCCTGATGCTGCATGAAGCGCTGGGTTGCGGCATTCTTCAAAGCGCGCACCGGCACCACCGGGAAATTCTCGTCGAGCTGCACGGATGGCATCGCATCGCGTGCCTGGGCGCGGATGTAGGCCGCCTTGAATTTAGGGTGGGCGATGCATTCGGTGGCGCAGACGAAGCGGGTGCCGAGCTGGACGCCGGCGGCGCCCATTTCCAGAAAGGACAGCATGGCCTCGCCCCTGCCGATGCCGCCGGCGACGAAGACCGGCACGTCGCGGATATGCGGCAGGATTTCCTGCGCCAGCACCTGCAGCGAAACAGGGCCGATATGCCCGCCGGCCTCGCTGCCCTCGATGACCAGCGCATCGGCACCGGCGCGGATCAGGCGCTTGCCCAGCGCCAGGGTGGGGGCGAAGCAAATGATCTTCATGCCCGCCGCGCGGGCCTGGGCCAGGATGGCGCCCGAGGGGATGCCGCCGGCGAAAATGATGGTGCCGACCCGATGCGCGATGCACACCTCCAGCAGCGCGACGAGTTCCGGATGCATGGTGATGAGGTTCACGCCGAACGGCTTCTGCGTCAGCGCCTGCGTCGCCACGATCTCCTCCGCCAGCCGCGCCGGCTGCATGGCGCCGCAGGCGATGACGCCGAAGGCGCCGGCGTTGGAAATGGCGCTGACCAGGTGGCGCTCGCTCACCCAGCTCATCGCGCCGCACATGATGCCGTGCGTCGTGCCCAGGAAGCCGGCGCCGCGCGCCATCAGGGACTGGATGGTCATTCCGCCTCTTCGGCCGCCTCGGCGGGCATCGGGCCGTCCAGGCCGAAGGCGGTGTGCAGGGCGCGCACCGCCAGCTCCTTGTAGGCGGCCTCGATCAGCACGCTCACCTTGATCTCGCTGGTGGAGATGACCTGGATGTTGATGTTCTTGGTGCTGAGCGCGTCGAACATCGTCGCCGCCACGCCGGCATGGCTGCGCATGCCGATGCCGACGACGCTGATCTTCACCACATTCGGGTCGGTCACCACGGCTTCGTATTCCAGGGCGCCGCGCAGCCCTTCCAGCACCTCCTGCGCCCGCGCCAGGTCGGCGCGGCCCACGGTGAAGGTCATGTCGGTGGTGCCGTCGGCGCCGAGATTCTGCACGATCATGTCCACGTTGACGTGGGCGAATGCCAGGGCGCCGAACAGCTTGGCGGCGATCCCCGGCCGGTCCGGCACCCGGCGCAGGGTGACCTTCGCGTCATCGGCCGAATAGGCCACGCCGGAGACCAGAAGCTTTTCCACGATTTCGTCCTCACTCACCACGAAGGAGCCGGGGGTGTCCGTAAAGCTGCTCAGCACCTGGATGCTGACGCCGTGCTTCATCGCCATTTCGACGCTGCGCGTCTGCAACACCTTGGCGCCGACGCTGGCCAGTTCCAGCATCTCCTCGAAGGAGATCTTCTCCAGTTTGCGGGCCTGTTTCACGATGCGCGGGTCGGTCGTGTAGATGCCGTCCACGTCGGTGTAGATGTCGCAGCGATCCGCGCCCAGGGCGGCGGCGATGGCGACGGCGGAGAGGTCGGAACCGCCGCGGCCCAGGGTGGAGATGCGGTTTTCGGCGGCCACGCCCTGGAAGCCGGCGATGACGGCGACGCGGCCCGCTTCCAAATCGGCGCTGAGCGCGGCCGGGTCGATCTCGTCCACCCGGGCCTTGCCGTGCGCGTCATCGGTGCGAATGGCGACCTGCCAGCCCTGCCAGGAGCGGGCGGGGACGCCGATGGATTGCAGCGCCATGGCCAGCAGGCCGGTCGTGATCTGCTCGCCGGTGGCGACCACGGCAT
>CAXTJY010000561.1:2663-3077 GCA_964244395.1 uncultured Rhodovarius sp. | reverse complement strand
GCCGATGTCACCCGCTGTCCGCCGCGACGAACCGGTCCGCCCGGCGCAGCTCGGTGATGTCCGAATAGGTGCGGACGAAGCCGCCGCCCGGCACCGGGTCGGTCCGCACCTCGATGACCACGCCGTTGGGCCGGGTGCGAACGTAGCTGTAGGGCCCCAAGGTGGGATCGGCTCGCCGCTCCAACAGGAAGTGCCGCAGCGCGTCGCTACTTTCGAAGTCGCCGGCCTCGACCTGGAGCTGCCGCAGGGTGTCGATCGAGGTTCCCGGCGCGAAGGCATCGGTCGGCAGGCCGCACAATTCCGCGGCCAGACGGTTGGCGGCCAGCACCCGGTGCTCGCTGTCGAACAGAGCGATGCCATGCCGCATACCGTCCAGCATGGTGCGCAGCATATCGGCCCGCGCACTGGCCTCGG
>CAXTJY010000561.1:0-2653 GCA_964244395.1 uncultured Rhodovarius sp. | reverse complement strand
CAGCGGGGTGACATCGCTCACCACCACCACTTGGCCGCCATCGCCCAGCGGCTGCGGGCGGAACGCCACCACCCGGCCATCGGGCCGGCGCCGGGTAAAGGCGTTGGGCCGGTGCAGATTGGCCATGACGCGGCGGACGATGGCCTCCGGCTCGCCCTCGCCCAGCTCACCGCTGCGGGCGCGCCGCAGCAGGGTATCGGCCATGTCGTCGCCCACCTGCACCTGCGAGTCGCTCATGATCGCGTTGTAGGCGTCGTTCACCAGCGCCGCCTTGCCATCCGCCCCCCACACCACCACGCCCACCGGCAGGGCGCCCAGTATGGCGTTCAGCACGGCCGCGCGGCGCTGCCCTTCGGCCTGGGCGCGCCGCTCCGCGGTCACGTCGGTCATCTCGTGCAGGAAGGCGCCGTCGCTCAGCGGTTCGCGCACGATGCGCAGCACGGTGCCGTTGGGCCGCAGCCTTTCCTCCACCTGCCGCCGGTCTCGCGGCTCCTGCTGGCGCAGCGCCACCCTGGCCTGCCCCTCCTCCGGCGTCATCTCGCCGCGCTCCACCAGGCGGGCGGTGATGTCGGGGATGGTCACGCCCGGCTGCAGCTGGGTCGCGGGCAGGCCGGCCAGGCGTGGGAAGGCGGCATTGTTCAGCAGCAGCCGGTCGTCGCCTCCGAACAGGGCGACGCCGTGACTGAGTTGGCCGAACACCGTCTCCAGCCGCCTCAGGTCTTCCATGGCGGTTTCCAGCGGCCCGGCCATCAGCGACATGTCGGTCAGGCAGCTGAGGAAGCCGCCATCGGGAAGCGGCTGCACGCGCAGCTCCAGCACCGTGCCGTCGGCCTGCCGCAGCAGTCGGCGGGAAGGACGGGTACGGTCCAGCGCCATCAGCTCGGCCACCTGCTGCTCCGGGTCGCCGGGGCCGTACAGGCCGCGCATCGCCAGCAGCCGGAGCACGTCACGCAGCCGGGTGCCCGCGGCTAGCCAGCGGGCGTCGACGCCAGCCAGCGCCAGCATGCGCCGGTTGGCGGTGACCAGCCCATAGCGCGAGTCGAACACGACGATGGCCGACGGCAGCGCTTCAAGCGCCTGGGCCGCGATGTTGGCGGCGAGCTCGCTCATGGCGGCAGGACCGGCGGCCGGCGCAACGCGTGCAGGGCCAGCAGCCCGGCGGTCAGTACCAGCACCGCCACCGCCTGGTGCAGCGTGCCCAGGGAAAGCGGCACCACATGCAGCAGGGCGACAATGCCCAGTGCGTATTGCAGCAGCACCGCGCCGGTGAGGAACAGCACCCGGTCGCGCGCCGGCCCGGGCGGAAGCCGGCGCCAGGCGGCCAGCCCGGCTCCCAGAGCCGCCAGCAGCGCCAGGCTGGCCAGCAGGCGGTGGTTGAACTGCACAGTCGCGACGTTGCCGATCAGATTCCGCCACCAGGGCGACAGGTCGAGATAGCCCGCCGGGACCAGCCGACCGTCCATCAGCGGGAAGCTATTATAGCTGAAGCCTGCGCGCAGCCCTGCCACGTAGCCCCCGGCCAGCATGGTCAGCAAGGCAAGGCCGAAAGCCCAAGCGACCTGGCGGCGGATCGCGGGGCGGCGCGTCTCAGCCAGCCCCGGCAGCGGCTCGGCGGCGGGCTCCAGCAGCCCCAGCGCGGTCCAGACCAGCACGGCATAGAGCAGGAAGGCCAAGGCCAGATGCACCACCAGGCGGTTGGGCGACACCGCGGTGCGGCCTTCCTCGAAGCCCGACGCCACCATGAGCCAGCCCACCGCGCCCTGCATGCCGCCGAGCAGGAACAGCATGCCCAGCCTGGGCAGCAGCCTTCGCGGAATGCGGCCCGCCGCCCAGAACCACAGGAACGGCCCCAGATAGGCCAGGCCGATCAGCCGGCCCCAGAAACGGTGCGTCCATTCCAGCCAGAAGATACGCTGGAATCCCTCCATGCCGAAGCCGGCATTCTGCAGCTGGTATTGCGGGATGGCCCGGTACAGGCCGTAGAGCCGCTGCCACTCCGCCTCCGACCAGGGCGGCAGCGCGCCCATGATGGGCGCCCATTCCATGATCGAGAGGCCTGAGCCGGACAGCCGCGTGGCCCCGCCCAGCGCCACCATGACCCACACCATGGCCGCGACGACGAGCAGCCACAGGGCGATCGGTCGCGTATTCGCCCGGTTCCCGCGATCGGCGGGGGCGACGTTGCTGGAAAGTGCGTCGAACGGCATGGCGACATTATAGTGTGCACGCGCCGGTTGCGCAGCCACGTTGACAGCGGATTGTGGCCTGGCGACATCACTGCTACCGGCGCGACCATGACCGAACCGCCGATCGCCACGCCGCCAGGGGCGCCGCCGCTGGTCAGCGTCGTGGTGCCGGTGCGCAACGAGGCACCGAACGTGGCCCCGCTGGTGGCGGAAATCCGCGCCGCGCTGGCCGGGTTGGCGCATGAGATCGTCTATGTCGATGACGGCTCGACCGACGGCACGCCGGCGGCGCTGGCGGAAGCTGGGGTGCGCCGTCTGCGCCACCGGACGAGCTGCGGCCAGTCGGCGGCGGTGATCACCGGGGTGCGGGCGGCACGCGGCGATTGGATCGCGACCCTGGACGGAGACGGCCAGAACGACCCCGCCGACATTCCCCGCCTGCTGGCGCGGGCGCAGGCGCTGGGCGG
>CAXTJY010000560.1:0-3082 GCA_964244395.1 uncultured Rhodovarius sp. | reverse complement strand
CGGTGGGAGGGGATTATTTGTGGTGGCTGCGCCGCACGCTGAGCGATGCCGAGTTGGCCGCGGTGCTGGCGCCGGACAGCCTGGAAATCCATGTGCTGATGCATAAGGGCGAGCCGGCCGGCTTCTACGAGTTGGATCGTCAGCACGCGCCTCTGGTCAACCTATCCTACTTTGGGCTGATGCCTTGGGCCGTGGGGCATGGCCTGGGATATGCGCTGTTGCACCACGCCATCTTCCAGGCGTGGCAGGGCAACTGCCAGGCGTTGACGGTGAACACCTGCACGGCGGACCACCCCCGAGCATTGCCCAACTATCTCAAGGCCGGTTTTCGCAAGCTGCGCACGGTGTCGGAGGAGTGGCCGGTGCCGGTTTCACTGGGGCTCACCATACCGCGGCACCTCCTGCTGGGTTGACGCGGGGGGACGCCGTTTGTAAGGACGCCCCTCCCTTCTTTCCGCACGCCAGGTTTTTTCCCGATGAAAATCCGCAACAGCCTCAAATCCGCCAAGCTGCGGGACAAGAACTGCGTGGTCGTGCGCCGTCGGGGCCGGCTGTATGTGCTGAATAAAAAGAACCCGCGCTTCAAAGCGCGCCAGGGCTGAGATCGATCGCGCGCCAGCGTCGGGGCTCGCGCTAAAGTCAGGACGGTCGCTTGGGCACCAGCGTCTCGGTGCCGGTCCGGCTGCCGTCGCCGGCAGTCCAACGGCCGGACAGGGTACCGTCCGGCATGATCCGATACCAGGCGACCCCGGCCACGCCGTCCAGGATATAGCCGGCCGAAAGCAGGTCGCCCTGGACGATTCCCATGCCCGTGATGGGTTCGTCATCGGCGAAGCTCCAGACCATGTGCCAGGTCGATGGGCCTGCCGGGCGCAAGCTGACGTTGCCCGTGTATGCTTCGCCGTCCAGCCCGACACCCTGCATCGCATAGATGCCGGCGCGTTGCGCCGGAGCTGGTGATGCAGCGAGGGCGATCACCATGCACAGTGCTGAAAGCCGCATCCCGTCCCTCCCTCAGATCGCGCCTATGACAATACGCCCTTGCGTCCGAGGCAAGCTGTGCGACATGACATCGGGCCAGGAAAGGGAACGCCGATGATCCGACTGCCCGCGCCGAAGCCGGACGTGATGGCCCGCCGGCCCGAGATCATTGCCGGCCTGGCCCGCCTGCTGCCGGCGGATGCGCTGATCAGCGAACCCACCCGCATGAAGCCTTATGAGACCGACGGGCTGCCTGCCTACCGGCAGATGCCGCTGGCCGTGACGCTGCCCCGTACCACGGAGGAAGTCGCCGCGGTGCTGCGCTTCTGTCACGCGAATGGCGTGCGGGTGATCCCGCGCGGTGCCGGCACCAGCCTGTCCGGCGGTGCGCTTCCCTTGGCCGATGCGGTGGTGGTGGGCCTGATGCGGATGAACGCCATCCTGGAAGTCGATTACGACGACCGCCTGGCCGTGGTGCAGGCCGGCGTCACCAATATCGGCATCACCAACGCCGTCGCCGGCGACGGCTTCTTCTACGCGCCGGACCCTTCCTCGCAGCTGGCCTGCATGATCGGCGGCAACGTCATGATGAATTCGGGCGGCGCGCATTGCCTGAAATACGGCGTCACCGCCAACAACCTGCTGGGGGTGAAGTTCGTCACCATCGAGGGCGAGGTGATCGACATCGGCGGCCGGCACCTCGATGCCGCGGGCTATGACTGGCTGGGCATCATCACCGGCAGCGAGGGGCAGCTGGGTATGGTGACGGAGGTCACGGTGCGCATCCTGCGTGGGCCGGAAGGGGCGCGGGCCATGCTGGCGGCGTTCGATTCCATTCCCGTGGCCGGCCAGGCGGTGGACGCCATCATCGGCTCCGGCATCATCCCCGTGGCGCTGGAATTCATGGACCGCCCCTGCATCCATGCCTGCGAGGCTTTTGCCCATGCCGGCTACCCGCTGGATGCCGAGGCGATGCTGATCATCGAGGTGGAGGGCAGCGTCGCCGAGCAGGATGCGCTGCTCGACCGCATTCGAGGCATCTGCGCCCGGTTCAACCCGATCTCGATGAAGGTCGCGGAGAGCGCCGAGCAGTCGCTGGCGATCTGGAAGGGCCGCAAGGGTGCCTTCGGCGCCGTCGGCCGCATCAGCCCGGATTACCTCTGCATGGACGGCACCATCCCGACCGGTGAGCTGCCGCATGTGCTGGGCCGCATCACCGAACTCTCCGACCAGCACGGCCTGAAGGTCGCCAACGTCTTCCACGCCGGCGACGGCAACCTGCACCCGCTGATCATGTTCGATGCCAATGACCCCGACAGCTTTGCCCGGGCGGAAAAGCTGGGCGCGGACATCCTGCTGCTGTGCGTCGAGGTCGGCGGCTGCCTGACCGGCGAGCATGGCGTAGGCATCGAGAAGCGCGACCTCATGACGGCGCAGTTCACCCCCGGCGAGCTGGACCTGCAGCGCTCGATCAAGACCGCCTTCGACGCGCACTGGTTGCTGAACCCCGCCAAGGTGTTCCCGCTGGAAGGCAACCCGGCCTTCGCATGAGCGTCCTGGCGCCGCCTGACGAGGCCGGAATCGCGGCGGAGATCGCCCGAGCCCATGCGGCCAGCGAACCGTTGGCCGTTGAGGGCCGCGGCACCAAGCGGGCCATGCTCCGCCCCGTGCAGGCGGCGCATACCCTCTCCCCCTGCTGCCTGACCGGCATCACGCTCTACAAGCCGTCGGAGCTGGTGATGTCAGCCCGCGCCGGCACGCCCATTCCGGAGATCGAGGCTGCGTTGGCCGAGCATGGCCAGCAGATCATCGCCGAACCGCCTGATCTCGCGGCTCTGTTTGGCGCGACGGAGGCGGCGACTTTGGGCGGGCTGGTGGCCACCAACCTATCCGGCCCCCGCCGCATCACCTGGGGCGCGATGCGCGACCACGTGCTGGGCATCCGCGCCGTGAAGGGTGACGGGGAGGTGTTTCGTTCCGGCGGCCGAGTCCTGAAAAACGTGACGGGCCTGGACCTGTGCAAATTGCTGAGCGGCAGCCACGGCACGCTGGGCGTGCTGACGGAAGTCACCTTCAAAGTGCTGCCGGCGGCAGAGGCCAC
>CAXTJY010000559.1:1583-3084 GCA_964244395.1 uncultured Rhodovarius sp. | reverse complement strand
CACCCGCTCGACATTGCCGTCCGCCGGCACCACCGGCTCGCCGAAGGCGATCGCCGCCACCGCCGCCGCGGTGTAGGCGCCGATGCCGGGCAATTCGCGCAGCCCCGCCGCATCGCGCGGAAAGCCCCCTGCCGCCGCCACCGCTTGCGCCGCCGCGTGCAGGTTTCGCGCCCGCGCATAATAGCCCAGCCCGGCCCATTCCGCCGCCACCGCGTCCCATTCCGCCGCCGCCAGCGCTCCGGCATCCGGGAACCGCTCCAGGAACCGCCGATAACGTGGCCCGACCGCCGCCACCGTCGTCTGCTGCAGCATGACCTCGGACAGCCAGATGCGGTAAGGGTCGGCCTCGCCCCGCCAGGGCAGGCTGCGTTTCTGGCGCGCGTACCAGTCGAGCAGTGCGATTGCGGGAGGATGCGTGACGGACACCAAGGCTGGATACACGCCACCTCCGCGCACAGGCTATGGCCTCAAGGCCCTCGGTGCGCTGATGCCGCCGCTGACCCGCCCCGTGCTGCGCCGGCTGCACCCCGGTGCCGCCCAGCTCATGGCCGAGTGGGAGGCCCTGGTCGGCCCCGGCCTGGCCGGCCGCACCACGCCCCGCTCGCTGGAACGCGGCACGCTGACCATCGCCTGTGCCGGCCCCATGGCGATGGAGCTGACCATGCTGGGGCCGCAGGTCATCGCCCGGATCAATGCCGGGCTGGGCCGCACCGCGGTGCAGCGGCTGCGCTTCATCCAGGCCGCCGTGCCGCGGCCTGCCCCGCGCCCCGCGCCGCCGGCCGTCGATCTGCCGGCCGCGGTGGACGATCGCCTGGCAGGGATGCCCGAAGGCCCGCTGCGCGACGCGCTGGCCAAGCTCGCGCAAGGGGTTTATCGGGAGCCAGGCTGAATTCTGGAGGACGATCCGATGCCCGTGCCGCGCCGCACCCTCGCCATCGCCGGTGGCGCCGCCGTCCTGGGCGGCGTCGCCGCCTGGCAGTTCTGGCCAAGCCCGTCTCCGCCTCCGGTGGCGAACAGCACTCCCGTCCCCCCCAATGCATCCGGCATTGCGGGCTCGACCCCGGCGGCGCAACCGAACGCGGATCCCCGCCTGGGCGAACGTTCCGCCGGCAATGCCGAAGCGCCCATGGTCGTGCAGGAGTTCTTCTCGCTGACCTGCGGGCATTGTGCAGCCTTCCACACCGGCGTCTGGCCGCAGGTGAAGGCAGAGTTGGTGGATGCCGGCCGCATCCGCTTCGTCTTCAATGATTTTCCGCTCGACGAGATCGCGCTCAGCGCCGCCATGGTCGCCCGCGCCCTGCCGGTTCTGCGCTACGAGGCCTTCATCTCGACCTTGTTTCAGAACCAGAACCGCTGGGCCTTCACCCAGGGTCAGCAGATCGAAGAACTGGCCCGACTCGCCGCTCTGGCCGGCATGAACCGCGCCGATTTCGATCGCACGCTGGCGGATGAGGCGCTCAAACGGGGCACGGGCAAGGAAAGTTTTTGTCCCGCCCAGGCC